>JAUIHU010000556.1 GCA_030432175.1 Verrucomicrobiia bacterium
GATAAACTCCTGGCTCCCCAGGTTGAACAACAGATTTTCTCGAATAAGGCATTATAAACCTCCTTTGGTTTTAAATACTTGTTAACACTGTACATGTATGCATGTTTGTGTCAATAGGAAGATGTTCATTCGGTGGGAAAAATGCTTGGGTGTCAGGAAAATTTGGGAAAAATTGCTGGATACTCTGGTTTTCTTGGGTGTCGTATACTTCGAGCAGGAAACTTCGTGCATTCACATCTGTGTCAATAGAAAGATTGTGTTTTGGTAAAAAAAAGATCTTGGGTGTCAAATACTTTTTAAACTGGTCTGCGGAAAATGAGATCTCGGAAATATCTCCAGTCGTGGCGAATTGATTTTTGAAGAGAACTCCATCGGCATTTACCTGAATCAAGGAAGTCACGCATCCATAATTGTGCACGGTGGCGTTTTAAGTGACGAATGACTTCGTGGCGAGAGGTGGCTGATAGTTTATCTCCCATTTCGGCCATAGCTGCTTCTTGGGTGTCAAGAATTGCAAAAGCTACTTGAAGGTAGTCGTTTGTTTTCTGATTGGCGTGATAACGAAAACGAGCTGTTGGTGTTTTCATGCATGCCACTTTGTGATCTGGACAGAGCAGTTTTAATAAGAACTCAATGTCCATTGTCATGTGGTTGTCTTCGTTTAGCGGTCCAACTTCCCTGGCACGACTGGATCTCCAGAGCATGGCGGGTTGCTGGACTCCGAACTTTTCTGTGAAACGGTATGGATCAACCAGGTCGATGAAGCCTTCCGCTGAGCCTATTCCCAATGTGGTTGGTTCGTTCTCGCGGAAAAGCTCCGAAGCTCCGATGTATAAAACTGCGTCAGGATTGTCGGTTGCCAGGCGAGCGTGAGCGTGCAAGGCTCCTGGCAAATAGAGGTCATCACTGTTCAACCAACCCCAAAGTTCTCCTGTAGCAAGTGCAAATCCCCGGTTGATTGCATGGCTCTGGCCTCGGTCTTTCTCGCTTTTCCACTGGTCTACCCAAGGTGAATATTTTTCAATAATTTGCCGGGATCCATCTGCACTGCCTCCGTCCATGACGAAGTATTCTAAGTTTGGATAGTTTTGCAGGAGAACGGATCGAATGGTTTCCTCCAAAAACTGTCCTTGCTGATACGAGGGGGTTACGATGGAAATCTTCGGCCAAGGCTTGCCTCCTAACGCATCAGAGGGTGCAGGAGGTGTTCCTTCGGTCCACGGCCAACCAACCTTACCTATGGGTGGTGGTGGAAGATCGTTCAAGTTCGGAGGAGTTCTGTTCTCAGATTCAGACATACCAGGCATTGTTGAATTCAATTGTCTTTTAGGCCAGTCGACGTTGATGACTCTGCTGGAAAAATGATGATTGAAGCAACTGAAGGATTAAAAAAAAATTCAACGCATTTCGAGGCAGCTTGTCAGATTATTCGTACATGAAAATAATCTTTGCGTCTGCTTCCCAGCAGGGGATCGGGCGTTTAAAAAAATGAATAGTCTATGAGATCATTGCATATGAATTTTAAATCCGCAGCAAAGAGTGTGTTCTGGATCGGGGTGGGAGTCTGTCTTTGGGGATTGGCTTCCTATGCATTGGATTCCAAAAGCGCTCCGCCAGAATTGAAGATTGATTCCACGCCCATCGAGCGTTCCCTTTCTCCGCTAACTAGCTATGCGCCAATGTTACAGGAGGTGACGCCAAGCGTGGTGAACATTTTTACAACTAAAGAAGTAGAAATGCGCCGACGCGGGAATCCATTCGGAGAGGATCCAATCTTTCGTTACTTTTTCGGTCCAGGACAAAACCCTTTTGAGGGGCCGGGACAAGAAACTCCGAATCGTCGGCGACAACAAGGTTTAGGATCGGGAGTGATTGTGAGTAAGAACGGGTATGTTTTGACGAACAATCATGTGATTGAAGGCGCCGATGAGATCATTGTTGCCACCGAGAAAGACGGGCAGACCACTGAATATGAAGCGGAAGTGATTGGGACAGACGAGCGGACTGATATCGCTGTTCTGAAAATTGATGCTAGCAATTTGCCTTCGCTGACTTTGGCTGACAGTGATGACCTTCAGGTAGGCGATATTACTTTCGCTGTTGGTAACCCTTTTGGAGTTGGGAAGACCGTTACCTCTGGCATTATCAGCGCACTCGGCAGAGGGGCATTGGGGATCGTGGATTATGAAAACTTCATCCAGACCGATGCTTCGATTAACCCCGGTAATTCCGGCGGAGCGCTGGTAGATATTCAAGGGAGACTGATCGGGATCAATACGGCGATCATCAGTGGATCCGGTGGCGCTCAAGGTGTTGGATTTGCAGTGCCAATCAATCTTGCCCGCATCATCATGGAGCGTTTGATTGAAGACGGGTCGGTTCGCCGAGGTTATTTGGGTGTATTGATCCAACCCATTTCACAGGACTTGGCGGAGGTGTTTGAATTGGAGGACCGGGCAGGAGCTTTGGTGGGTGGTTTAACTCCTGGTGGGCCGGCTGAAAAGGCAGGCATTGAACCAGGCGATATCATTGTAAAAATTAATGATGAAAAGGTGAAATCCGATCAGGGGCTGCGTTTGGCGGTTGCTGAAAAACGCCCCGGCTCCAAACTCAATGTTACTGTTTTGCGTGATGGAAATAGGATGGATTTTGAGGTGGAGTTGGATGAATTTCCCGAAGATCCTGCTATGGCCAGCTACGGTTCGCCGTACGGACCTTCAGCACGTGATGATCGTTTTCCGAAAAACTCAGCGCTGGAGGGAGTTCAAGTCATGGATTCGGAAAAGGCTCCTGACGAGTTTCGATTGCCAGATGATCTCAGAGGCGCCGTTGTTGTAGATATTCAAAGTGAATCGATTGCTGCAGAATCTGGATTGCAGGTTGGGGATGTGATTCTCGAAATCAATCGAGAGCGAGTCAGAAGTGGGCGTGAAGCAGTGGAAGCGGCGCGCGGTCTGGAGGGTAGAACTTTGCTGCGCGTTTGGTCGAGAGGCGTGACTCGTTTCCTGGTTATTGGTGGCCGCGGAGGCCCGAGAAGGTAACAAAGCCATTTCAAGCCATCCCTGGTAGACTCATTAGCAAGCTCTCCAAGTTGAAACTTCGGAGAGTTTTTTTTTTAGTAGATCGATTCTGGCGCTGAATTCGCTTATTGTTCAAACGATCATCCGGTTCAATCAGCAAAACAAATTATGATACACGGGTTTAGAAAGTTACGGTCAGGTTACAGGAATGTGGCGGGCAATGATTTAGGAATCGTTGAAGCACTGCGCAATGAATTAAAATTTTTCGGTCGATGCGCATTGTTTAGCGTTATTTTTGCGTCAGCTGTGTTTAACGGGCGCGCTGATGTTGTCGTGAGCGAGTTCATGGCCGACAACGGGGAAACGCTTGCGGACGAAGATGGGGATTATTCGGACTGGATCGAGATTTTTAATAATGGCTCAGCGACGGTGTCGTTGGGAGGATGGTTCCTGACGGATACCACCGAGGACTTGGCTCTTTGGGAATTTCCGGAATTGGATCTTCAACCCGGGCAGTATCTGGTTGTGTTCGCATCTGGAAAGGATCGGCGAGATCCGGCTGGAGAACTGCACACAAATTTTCGAATGAATGCGGGAGGAGAGTATCTGGCATTGGCGCGCCCGGATGGTCAGTCCATTGCCTGGGATGTAGAATATCCCGAACAGCGTGAGGATGTTTCTTTCGGTTTGGCTCAGGAAATTGAAACGATTTCCTATTTGGAGGCCAA
>JAUIHU010000557.1 GCA_030432175.1 Verrucomicrobiia bacterium
CAGGACGTGATAGCAAGGCGTTTCTGGATCAAGGATATCGTGTAGTCGCCTTTGACGCTTCAGCGCCATTGGCAACTCTGGCTTCGGAGCATCTGGGGCAGCAGGTAGAGCATCGCAGCTTTGCCGACGTAAACGAGCAATCGGCTTATGACGGCATTTGGGCGTGCGCCAGTCTATTGCATGTGCCGCGTGCTGATCTCCCTTCAATTCTAAGTCGATTATGGAACGCTTTGAAAGCTGGAGGCGTTTTCTATCTAAGCTTCAAGGTTGGTACAGGAGAGCACGAAAGAGCCGGACGACACTTCACTGATCTGGATGAGCCGAGTTTGAAGTCGCTGGTGGATGAGTTGAAAGAAGTGAGCAATTATGAGTTCTGGCGCACCGAAGATCAGCGTCCGGATCGGACCGAGGAATGGCTGAACGGTTTGATCCACAAAAGCAAAAGCCAGGTTAGGACCAACAAATTGATTTCAGGAGGGGAGGAAGATCCTTTCCTGCCAGCGCTGCTCAGTGGGATTCATCAGGCAACCGAAATTGACATGGCAGTTGCCTTCATTAAAACCACTGGCCTGCGACTGCTGTTTGCCGATTTAAAGGAAGCCATTGCTCCATCAGAAGAATCCAATACGACGCCAGCGAGCTTGAGGATAATTACCAGCGATTATCTGGATGTTACAGATCCGGATGCGCTTCGTTTGCTGATGTTGCTTCAAGAGAGAGGCGCTCAGATTCGAGTTTTTGAATCTGCAGAACGCGGATTCCACATGAAGGCCTATGTCTTTACCCACTGTCTGTCAGGAAAATCTCCAAGAGGAATTGCTTACGTTGGTTCCAGCAACATTAGTCAACAGGCTCTAAAGTCCGGATTGGAGTGGAACTATAGAATTGATGCGGATCCTGAAAGTGGGGATATACGGGAGTTCGCTGGGTTTAACGAGATTCGCAGTCGTTTTGAAAAACTGTTTGCAGATCCGGCAACACGGGCGCTGAGTTATCAATGGATTGAGGCGTATGAACAGCGTAGACGTTCGTCAATGATTCCAGTCGCGCCCGGCAGTGATGAAAAGGAACCTCCTCCTAAGCCCAACGAGGTCCAACGGGAGGCTCTGGCGGCGTTATCCAAAACTCGGGAAGAGGGATACCGTCGAGGACTGGTCGTCATGGCGACAGGTTTAGGAAAAACCTGGCTGGCAGCGTTTGACAGTCTGGAGATGGGCGCAGGGCGTGTACTGTTTGTGGCGCACCGGGAAGAAATTTTATCCCAGGCGGAAGAGACATTTCTTCGTATCCGACCCGGGGCCAGGACTGGTTATTACAAGGGGCAAACCAAGGACTCTCACGAAGCAGTGGATGTTCTTTGTGCATCGGTTCAAACATTGGGAAAACTCAATCATCTGAAACAATTTTCGCCTCGCCACTTCAGTTTAATTGTCGTCGATGAATTTCACCACGCGGCAGCAAATACTTACCGGCGGATTTTATCTCACTTCGAGCCTCAATTTCTTTTGGGACTGACCGCTACTCCGGATCGCACAGATCAGTCCGACATTCTTTCCCTGTGCGATGACAATCTGGTGTTCAGTAACGATTTGTTCTCTGGAATCCAAAGCCAGCTTTTGTCTCCATTTCATTATTACGGGATCCATGATGATCAGGTAGATTACCAAGCCATTCCCCGGCGGAGTGGACGATTTGATCCCGAATCACTAACGCACCGACTGGCCACTCTGGCTCGGGCTCGTCATGCGCTGAAAGAATGGCAGAAATATGGACGACAACGATGTCTGGAATTCTGTGCTTCTATTCGCCACGCGGACTTCATGGCGGAAAAGTTTTGTGATGCAGGAGTGCGTGCTGTTGCCGTTCACGGATCCTCAAAGATCTCACGCGGAGAAGCGCTGGAGCAACTGGCGAGCGGACAGCTACAAGTCATCTTTTCTGTAGACCTGTTTAATGAAGGTCTGGATTTGCCAGAAATTGACACTGTGATGCTTTTGCGTCCAACGGAATCAAAGATTTTATTCCTCCAGCAAATCGGACGCGGACTTCGGAAGTCTGATCAAAAAGACAACTTACTGATTTTGGATTTTATTGGTAATCACAAAGCCTTCTTTCACAAGTTTCAAGCATTGTTCAAAGATGTCGGGCAAGGGTATGCAAAACTGGCAGAGTTTGCGCGTCGGTATGAAGCCGGGGAGTTGGTCCTGCCTGGAGGTTGTTATGTGAACTATGATCTGGAGTTGATCGATTTTTTAAAGCGACTGGATACGGGGGGGAGTGAGAAGGATTATGAAGCGCTTCGAGATAACTTGGGACGCAGACCGACGCTGACTGAATTTTATCGAAGTGGCGCATCCGTTCAAGCAGTGCGAAAGGGTTTCGGGAACTGGTTTGCTTTTGTCGAACGCATGGGAGACCTGACCGATGTTGAATCGAACAGTTTTACACGGCATGATGCGTTTTTTATTGAAGTCGAAACGACGTCGATGACCAAGTCCTTTAAAATGATTCTTCTGGAGGCTCTCATGGAACTGAATGGATTTGTGCATCCACCGAAGCTGGATCGGCTGGCCGAGAAATCATTGGAGTTGTTCCAGCGTCGCAGAAAATTTGCCAGCGATATCTCCTTGAACGATGGAAATCTTGAAAAGTTAAACCCTGATGATTGGTTGACATACTGGAAAAAAAATCCTGTGAAAGCTTGGACGGGGAAGCGATGCTTTCAACTGGAGAATGGAAAATTCAGTCCAGCTTTTTTGATCACCGAAACGGAGCGAGAAACTTTTGAGTCAATGGTTCAAGAACTGATTGATTACAGATTAGCATCCTACGAAGCCAGGCCAACCAACCAGCTCAGCCAAGTTACTTCTCAGCCACAAACAACACACCTTGAATTGCCCTATTTCCCGGACCTGAGGATTGCGTGCGGGAATTTTCGCGCCGGGAGCATTGATTCCGAAGAGTATCGGGTATTAACCATGAAGAATGGCCCCTTGGATCCGACGCGTCATTTCATCGTGCGAGCCTCTGGAAATTCCATGAATGGAGGGGCCCGTCCTATTCGCGACGGTGATTACTTGCTCATGGAATGCGTGACGGTGGAAGACTCCGAATCAGCAACGGAGGTTGTCATGGCAGTGGAACGTCGGCATGAAGAAGAATCAGAATATCTGTTAAGGCAAGTCATTCAATCTGAGAAAGGAAATCCAATCCTCCACGCATTTAACCCTGACTATGTCGATATAGAATTAGAAAAAGGGATGCGAACTTTTGCTCGACTCAAAGAAGTTCTGGAGCCGTTGGCCATGGTAGTGGGGCAAGAATTTAAACGGGAGGAGATCCCAGAACTGTTTGGAAAAGAATTCAATCCAGGAAACTGGAATTCTGGACACGTCGTACTGGAATCACCAAGAGTTCACGTTTTGCTAGTGACACTCAACAAGCAGGGAAAGAGCGCGACTCATCGCTACCATGATTACTGGGAAAATGATCAGACATTTCGATGGCAGAGCCAGAGAAGCACAACTCCACAAAGCAAACGAGGACGAGAGCTTATCGAACACCAGAAAATGGGAATCCCGGTTCACTTGTTTGTTCGGGACAATAAGATGAGTGGGAGCAAAGCCGCTCCGTTTGTGTACTATGGAGAAGTCGAATACGTTTCGCACAATGGTAGTAAGCCAATGGACATTGAGTGGAGGGTTTTTGGAAGGATGAGGGGTGAGGGGTGAAGTATGATCGT
>JAUIHU010000558.1 GCA_030432175.1 Verrucomicrobiia bacterium
AGGCTTCATTCAACAGATCGGCTTTTTCGCTTTCAACTCCAGCGATGACTTCAACACCGGCCTCTCTCAGTCTCTCGATCCCTTTGCCTTGATGGTTAGGGTTGGGATCCAGGGAAGCAACAACAACCTGACGAATGTCTGCGTTCAGAATGGCGTCCGTACAAGGAGGCGTTCTGCCATGAGTGGAACAAGGTTCCAGTGTGACGTAAAGAGTGGATCCCTCTGGAATAGCGCCCTTGGATTTAGCGTTTTCAATGGCGCGAGGCTCTGCGTGAGATTCACCCGCTCGCTCGTGCCAACCTTCTCCCAGGACATGGCCTTGATCCGACACCAGCAAAGCGCCGACCATCGGATTTGGGGAAACTGAACCATACCCACGCATGGCCAGACGAATAGCCCGCTGCATCCATTTGAAATGCACTGGATTGATTATTTCTGACACCCAAAGAATTGATTGGAGTTAATGATGTCGCATCTTCGACCAAATGACTGACATTTCCAAAAAACAGCAACGCTGACCATTCCGGAAGTTTACCTCAGGAAACTGTTGTTGATTCGTCCTCTGGAAACAATGCCCGAGCAAAATCGTACGCGTCGAATGGCTGCAGATCTTCTGGCTGTTCGCCCAATCCGACAAACTTGATCGGAATACCGAGTTCTTTCTGAATCGCCAGGGCCATACCTCCTTTACTGGTGCTATCCAACTTGGTCACGATCACCCCAGTCAAAGGCGCCATTTTGTGGAATTCTCTGGCCTGGTTCATTGCGTTCATGCCGGTGGTGGCGTCAACGACCAACAAAGTTTCGTGAGGAGCATCTGGCAATTGTTTTCCCATAACTCGATGCACCTTCTGTAACTCCTGCATGAGATTCTTCTTGGTATGCAATCTGCCTGCTGTGTCGATAAGCAACACACCTGTCTTCTTGGAAACAGCAGAGCCAACCGCGTCATGCGCGATAGCTGCGGGATCCGCGCCGTACTCACCAGCGATCACCGGCACATCCAGACGTTCTCCCCATAACTTCAACTGCTCGATGGCTGCGGCTCGGAATGTATCGCAGGCAGCCAGCATCGCGGACCCTCGTTCCTGTTTGAGTAAGTAAGCGAGTTTGGCGCAGGAAGTAGTTTTTCCAACCCCATTCACGCCCACCACTGAGATAACAGCCGGCGGCTGGTCAGGAAGTTCCAGAGGACTTTGTCGATGTTCGAACGAAGCTTCGATTTCCTGGCGCGCAACGGCGGGAATATCCAAATCTCCTTTGCGTCCCTGGGATTCATATTGTTTTTGAACCGCCCCGACAATCTGTTGTGTCAATGCCATGCCCAGATCTGCGGAGATCAATACGTACTCCAGTTCTTCCAGAGAATCAGCGGTCAGTCTGGGTGAACCGGTGAAGATCCTTTTGATCTCATGACCAAGTTTTTCCTGGGTTTTCTTGAGTCCTGATTTGAATCGACTGAATAAGCTCATGAATTTGTTAAATCCTGTTTTCTTGATCTGGCAAGTTCCTCGACGCGGTCCAACCACTCCATTGGCACAGTGACTTTACCGAGCAGGGGCTCTCCCTTGTTCCTCCCATGACAATCTGATCCACCCGTCGTCAACAATCCTCTTTCCTCCGCCATCTGGCGATACTTGAGCCTTTCTGACTCCGAGTGTCTGGAATGAAAACATTCTATTCCATCCAGGCCAAGCTCCAGGATTTCTCTTACCACTGAGTCCTGATTCAATAACCCGGGATGGGCCAGCGCTGCGACTCCTCCAGCTTTCTGAATCAATTGGATGGCTGCGTCCGCCTGGATCCGAAATTTGGGAGCCCAGGCAGGACGATCTTTCTTGAGGTACTTTTTGAAGGCGTCATCCATGGATCGACAGTGACCGTGTTCCACAAGCGCTCTGGCTACATGTGGCCGTCCTGGAGAGTTACAGTTGGCCACCTCAATCACTTCATCAAACGTTAAAGGTATCCCCAATGCCTGAAGTTTTTCAGTCATGGCGTGGATGCGAAGCGTGCGAGCTTGCTGAAACTTTTTCAAATTGCTGCAGAATTCCAAATGATTTTCATCCGGATAATAAGCCAGCAGATGAATTTCTTTGCTCCGCCACTGAGAAGTTAGTTCAGAGCCCGGAACAAATCGTATGCCTTCCTTCTGACATGCCTCCCGCATTCGGCTCCAGCCTTCGATAGAATCATGGTCCGTCAACGCTACGGCTCCCAATCCCTGCTTAACTGCATATGCCGCGAGTTCTTCAGGACTGAAGGTTCCATCAGAAAAATAGGTATGAGCGTGTAAATCGGCCTGGAGCATTGGATCCTTGAGTCAATATCGGCTAGAGGCCGGGAGTTTCTGGTTGGGTAGGGATCCGCGCCGGGCGCAGCAGTTCCTTTTTAAGTCGGTCCAGAATACCATTGACGAACTTTCCACTGTCATCGGTGGAGTATTCCTTGGCGATATCAATGGCTTCGTTGATACTGACGATGGGTGGAATGTCGTTTCGATGCAGTAATTCGTAAAACGCCAGTCGCAGGACATTACGGTCCACTGTGGCGATCCGCTTCATATCCCAATTCTTGGCCAGACTTTGAATTTTGGTGTCCAAAGCAGCAAGATTTTCCAAAGTTCCCTGGATCAAATCCCTGGCAAACTCGCGCATCTCTTTTGCTTTTGGCGAAATACGCTTCTCAACAACAATGCCGACTTTCTCGGCTTCTTTACGTTTTTCTTCCTCCTCCAGGTCCTGAAAGATCTTTCCTTTGTATTTCTTGCCTCTCAATTCCTCCCATTTCAGGCGATCCATAAAATCCCAGAAATCATCCAGATCATCCTTCCAATCTTCCAACTCGCCGGGATTGAGATCCCATTGCACTAAAAATTGAACTGCTTTTTCTCGCGCTTCGTGGCGTATTCCCATGGTTTACTTTCAATAATGTGTCTTAACTGCAAATTCGTAACTCAATAAATCTCAATCCAGGAGCGCTGGCCTCATTGACGAATCGGGTCCATTTCATTGAAAAGATATCAAAGAGCTGGTTGTCAGAATACCTGCTAAGTTCATTAACCACTAAACTCAGTATTCTGGCAAGGAAGGGTCTTTCTTTTTTCCCCACTCCAGGATTCCTCCATGTACGCTTTTCACGTCGAGAAATCCCTTTTCCTTCAACAGAGCAACTGCTTTTAAAGACCTGGCTCCACTCTTGCAATGAATATATGTAGTTTGTTTTATATCCAGCTCATTTGCACGGCGTCCCAGATCATCCAATGGAATCCAATCCACACCCTCAATTTTGCAAATATCTCGTTCCTCTGCCAGCCGAACATCAATCAAGCGGATCCCCTTGCCGGGTTCATTCAACGCCTGCTCCAAATCATCCACACTCACTTCATCCTGCGTCAAATCCTCGGTTTTAAATGTTTCTTCCTGATCAGGAATACCGCAGAACTGGTTGTAATCAATCAATTCCTTTACAGTGGGGTGATCGCCGCAAATCGGGCATTCCGGATCACGGCGCAACTTCAGTTCCCGAAAAGACATTTCAAGAGCGTTATACAGGAGCAGGCGACCCAGTAATGGTTTTCCGACACCCAAAATCAGTTTCAGGATTTCCGTTGCCTGAATGACTCCGATGATTCCAGGCAAGGCTCCCAGGACACCGCCTTCAGCACAACTGGGAACCATTCCCGGTGGTGGTGGTTCCGGGTACAGGCAGCGATAACAGGGAGCGCCTTGTTTTGGATCA
>JAUIHU010000006.1 GCA_030432175.1 Verrucomicrobiia bacterium
ACGAACACACCTGTTAAGCGTGATTCCGAGCATTCCTGGCACTGTCATTTGATTCATGAACAGAAGGTCAGCCTGGTTGGACGACCCGACAAAAAACGACCCAAGTTCAGATTTCCGCAGGATTTGGATGGAACTCCTATTCAGCTTCCCAGTTTTGACAGTCACTTGCGGGTCGAATTTGAGCGACTGGTCAGTGAGACCGGTATTCGCTTGAATCTGGCGGCCGAGGTGGATGACATGGCGATGTTGCGTTTGATGGCCAAGGAGAGCGCTGCCATCACATTAACCCCTCCAGTCGTGGTCAAGGACGAACTCAAGAATGGTGAGTTGGTCGAACTTTGTCATATTCCTGAGATAAGCGAGCGCTTTTATGCAATCATTCCAGTGCGCAAGAAGCCAAACGAACTCACGCAGGACTTGATGGAAGGCATTCCGGAAATTTTAAGTTCATGGGAACAATGATAATGAGGATTGTCTGCTTTTCCGTTCGTTGACACTGGTTCGGATGACTGATAGCGTTTTGCCTCATTTTTGGAGCGAAAAATGGAATATAAAAACACGCTTAACTTACCCAAAACAGATTTTCCAATGAAGGCCGATCTCCTGAAGAGGGAGCCGCAGCGCCTGGAGCGATGGTATCGAGAAGATCTGTACGGAAAAATACAGTCCCGCCGCGCCGGGGCTCCTTCTTTTGTCCTTCATGACGGTCCTCCGTTTGCCAATGGTGATGTGCATATCGGAACCGCTTTGAATAAAATTTTAAAGGACTTCATTATTCGCCGAGAAACGATTGCCGGGAAGTACGCTCCTTACATTCCCGGTTGGGATTGTCACGGGTTGCCAATCGAATTCAAGGTGGTTCAGGAAATGCGAAAAAAAGCCAAATCCGGTGGCTCCGAAGATGGGCTGGATCCGGCTTCAATCCGCACGGCCTGCGAGGAATATGCGCTAAAATACGTTGGAATTCAGAAGGGGCAATTCAAGCGCCTGGGTGTGCTTGGCGATTGGGATCAACCATACCTCACTTTGAATCGCGCCTATGAGGCGGCAGAACTCAGGCTGTTTGCGGATATTGTTGAGAAAGGCTTTGTTTACCGTGGCAAGAAACCCGTGTATTGGAGCATTCCATGCCGCACAGCATTGGCTGAGGCGGAGGTCGAGTATCAAGACCACGTCAGTCAGAGTGTTTACGTCGCGTTCCCACTGACTTCCGATCCGGAAGCCCATGTGGTGATCTGGACCACCACTCCGTGGACTTTGCCGGCCAACCTGGCCATTGCCTACAATTCACGCCTGGAGTACGTGGAGTATTTGGTGGATGGAAAGAAATACTGGATCGCCTCTGCTTTGGCATCCGATGTGGAAAGCAAGTGTGGATGGACTCCAGAACAGCGAGTTCGCTCATTTTCCGGATCTGTGCTCGAAAATATTGTGGCGCTTCATCCATTTATCAACCGTGAGTCTCCGTTGTTTGCAGGAGACCATTTCGTTGAAGACTCAGCAGGTACTGGATTTGTTCACGTGGCGCCGGGTCACGGGACAGATGACTATCATTTAGGTTTGGAGAAAGGTTTACCAACTTACTCGCCGGTGGATGACGCGGGTCGGCTGACATGGACCTCTGATTTACCCGAAGACCAGCAGATGCCTAGAGAACTGCTGGGCAAATCGATCCTTCAAAAAAAGGGATCCAGTGAAGCCAACGAGGCAGTGTTGGAGATTTTGAAAAACTCTGGCCGACTGTTGGCCCAGGAAGATTATCGCCACAGTTACCCACATTGCTGGCGCAGTAAAACACCCGTTGTATTTCGTGGGATGGATCAGTGGTTTGTCCGGATCGACCATGAAGGATTTCGTGATAATGCCATGAAGGCCATTGACTCTGTGGAATGGGTGCCGCAATGGGGCCGCAATCGGATTGATGCAGCCGTCCAGGGACGTCCGGACTGGTGTATCTCCAGGCAACGTTCCTGGGGGGTGCCGATTCCAGCTTTTTATGATGCGGAAGGAGAACCGATCCTGGATGCGCGAGTCATTCGTAAAATTGCGGATGAAGTGGAGAATCATGGATCCAATGTCTGGTTCGAAAAGGATGCAGAGGAACTGTGGAAACTGGCGCGTCCTGAAGATTGGACCGGTTCGGAAGCCGTAGCCAAATCTCAGGATACTCTGGATGTCTGGATTGACTCCGGATCTTCCTCCCGAGCTGTTGTGATGCGGCGGGAAGAATACCAGACCAGCGACCGTCAGGGTGGAAACGGCTGGGTGGCTGATTTGTATCTGGAAGGTAGCGATCAACACCGGGGCTGGTTTCAGTCCTCGTTGTTGTTGTCCCTCGCAGGAAATGGCCGCGCTCCGTATAAGTCAGTTCTGACGCATGGATTCATGGTGGATGAAGACCGCAGCAAGATTTCCAAAAGTAAAGAAGGCGGGTATGTGAAACCACAGACCGCTGAGGCTTATGTCGGTCAATACGGAGCGGACATTGTCCGGCTTTGGGTGGCTTCGCAGGATTTCAGAAATGACATTGTCGTCAGTGAAAAGCGGATAAAAACCGTTTCAGAAACTTACCGTGGCATTCGGAACACTCTGCGTTATCAGCTCTCCAACTTGTTTGATTTTAATCCTGAGACAGACTCTCTGCAGCCGGAAGAATGGACTCCACTCGATCGATGGATCTGGGAAAAGTTCACCGCTGTTGAACAATCGGTGGAAAAAGCATACGCGGCTCATGAGTTTCACACAGTTTATCAGGTTCTCTCGCAATTTGTTGCTGTGGAATTATCTGCAGTTTACCACGATCTGGTGAAAGATCGGCTTTACGCATTGAAACCTGACCATCCAGTGCGTCGAGCTTCTCAGTCGGTTCTTTACCGTATGTGCAAGGGATTGTGCCAGATGCTTTCGCCCATACTGGTATTTACAGCTGAAGAAGCTTGGGAATTCCTGCCTGGAGTTGATCAGGGGGACTCAGTACACGCCAATGTCTGGAGTCCTGAATCCTGGGAACGAACAAGCGAGGAGAAAGAACTCTGGGATCAAGCGTTTCGGATCCGGGAAGCCGTATTAGGAGAATTAGAGAAAGCGCGGCGAGAAAAGGTGATAGGGCGACCTGCTGAGGCTCGGATTTCATTCAAATTGAGTGGAAAAGGAGCTGACAGCTGGATGGATGACACACGTTCAGTGCGTGAATTCCTGAATGGGGCAGAACTTGATATTACGCTGGTAGGGGATAATTCATCAGATCCCCTTAATTTTACCGATTTGGCCATTAACAAGGCCAACGGTGAAAAATGCCCTCGTTGCTGGCGTTGGGAAGCAGATATTGGATCCAATGATCAACATCCCACCATTTGTGGACGATGCGCTGAACAATTGGTCTGAAGTTCATCTTGGTGTGGCGCTCACGGTAGGACTGGTAAGCATTACTAGCGTGAGCCGTGAGCAAAAAAAGAGAAGAGAGGGATAACCAAATCCCTCTCTTCACAGCCTGAGAAACCTGAGATGTTGAATTACTTGAGAAACCTTTATCAACCCTAATTGTTTCCCTACGCCTGCATAATAGGAGAAGATTTCATTTTCAACAACTGTGCGTTTAGTGGCACACCTGGAATTTATTGGTCAGTCAAACAGGACCAACCTATCAGGAAATATCCTCTCCATCTTCCTCTGCAGCCCCATCTTCATCTTCTGCCATTGCATCCGCTGCTTCATCCTCCAGATCCATTTCTCCCTCTTCGGGAAGTTCTTCCATTTCAAGGTATGCTTCCATTTCTTCAGGAGATTCTTCAGAAAGAATGTCTTTGTATTCGCTATAATCCGGGCGGTCCATGCCGTGTGTCTCGCGATAATCATTCAACTCGCCAATAACCCCCCTGGAAAAACCTTCATAAGGCATTCTTTCATGAGCGCTCATTGCAAAGACATCATAAGCCAGAAAACCTGCAGCTCCTCCCCACAGCAGCGCATAACTTCCGTAGTGATCGTAACCGCCGATATTGGATCGCATGGTTCGACTCCAACGCAGTCGTTTTTCCGTTCCAAACCTTTTCATTTCAGGCAGATCAACCAACCAGCGGGTCTTGTTTCCTCGTAATAGCCCATACGGCTTGCGACGCCATTTTCTTTGAACATTATCGATGCTGCGCACGCGGTTTTCACGATCAAGAATTTCCTTATCCACATACCGTTGAAGGTCTTGGATGTAATCAGTCTTTTTGCTCAACGCATGTAGCTTGGCAATCAGAACTTTAGCGCTGGGACGGACCGAATCTCTCAGAGACTCCAGATCACAACCATCCAGGTGATCCACTAACTGCGCGCGCAATGCTTCTCTGCATTCGTTCGGGTAGTCATTCACCCAGCGTGTAAGACGGTCCTTTTCTTCTATCAGCTGGAGGACGTGTTCCTTTTTGTCCTTCCACTTTTGAACATCTTCCTGGGCGTTCTCTAATGATTGTTGAATCTTTTCAAATTTTTCAGCGCAACTGGCAAATGAAGGTTCGCTCAATCTTTTCAAGGCTTCCTCTTCTGCTTTCTTTTCTCGCTGAGAACTAAATGTAATGGCTCGAAGAAACTTTTGGAATCCGCCTCGATCGGAGTCGTTGATCTTGTGGTAATCCCGGCCATAAAGCCATTTGAATTCTTTAAAATCAAATTGATCAAATTCAGATTTGAATGCGGATTCCGTTTCTTCTGCTTCTTTGAGTTGAATGGAATACTCTCCTGTGACCGGGTGAGTCAGGAGTTCCCTGTTTCTGAATTCATCGTCCTTTTCAATAGAGCTGATTCTTTGGATGCTGTCAGATTTTTGCTTTTCAAGATCGTCCAGGGTGGAAATCAGGTGAAGAGCGCCAGTTTCCTCGGCAACTTTGGAAACAGACTCTCTATCACTGGACCTGACTAAACCGGAGGCAATTTGTTCCAGAGTTTCCTCATGGTCCTGGTGGATAGCGTCGTAATCCTTATCCAGAGCCAGCCGCTCTTCACGAAGGCCGGAAATCTGCCCTTTGTAATTCGCGATGGCGCGCTTTGCCGCAACCACTCCGTCGTTCTTTGTTACAATCATGAAATCTCTTTCTCGACGTTTGTATTATTTGGATTCGAAATGGATGGTTTCCGGAGTCTGACCAAATGGTTCTTTGCCGCCTCCAGCGCTTCATCAACTCGTCTGGAATGCTCCAATCTCGGAGTTTCTTGTTGATCCAACCAGTCCAGCATCAAGCGCCAGACGCGGATTGATAAATCTTTTTTAATGGAAATACTCCACCAATCTAACATATCTCTGAGCGACTGGGTATCCAATTCAGCTGCCAGTCGTTCTAATCCTGCTTCCAGGATCCTGAAAATTCCTTCCGGGTCTCTGCGTTCATTTGCAAAATTCCTGAGAAATTTTCTCCAATCAGGAGGATTTAAAAACAAATTCTGATTTTGCTGAGAAAGGTTAATTACCAACCGTATCCAGTTATTTCCCTGATAAAGAATGCTTTCTGATTGACTCCGGATTCTGATTTCAGCCAGCAAATCAGACGAATCATTGACTGGCAGTCTTTCTTTGATCCAAATCCAGGAAAACTTCAGAGCCGCTTCCGTGAGTTCCAGGCCAACGTCTGACTTATTTTTGCCTCCAACGCATTCGCTTTGAATTTGCTGTTTCAAAGAGCGACCGAAATAGTGAATCGCATCTCTATTCAACGCTGTATTTTCTAAATCACTCACTCCATCCAGTATCTGAATCGCTCCGGCAATACTACCCGTTTCCAGAGGCCGGTTAGCCAGAGCCTCTCTCCATAAACAGGCAGAGTTACAGGTCGAATACAGCGCATTGTGAACTTCCTGTCGTATCACTGACGGATCTAATGATTTCAGCCAACCGTGCCAACCTCGTTCAACCCCCATACGGATCCGCTTCTCTTGCTGATCCAGTCCTTTGGATTGGGCAAAAAATAGCGATGGAACCTGAGCTGCAAGTAATTCTTCGTAGGTGTTGTAGCCAGCAGCGCTGATGGCAAGGTCCAGCGCTGGGAAGATTTGGCTGATCTCCGGAGCGCTGAGTGAGAGTCGGTTTGAACCATGAATTCCCAATCCACGATAGAGCGGGCCAAGTCCAATCAATAGAAAACATTCTGGAAGATCCTCCAGAGCCTGAAGGATTTTATCCAAATCATCGGTTGCTGTCGGATCTCCTCCGCCTCCTGCGGCAATGTAGATCAGGCGAGTTTGAGGATGGATTCCCAACTCCTGGGTTAGCGATTCTTTGGTACGGGCTGACTCTGGACGAAATCCATGCACTCTGCCAATGAAACGGGTTTTGCTTCTAATGGTTCCAGGAAGAGGAAATCGATGACCAGTTTCAGTTGATTCTGATTCCGGAATCAGTATTCGATCGTAGAGTCCAAGATGAGATTGGAAAGATCGGGATCTGGCTTCGGCTCTCTCTCTGTAGATAAAAAAGCAGCGGCGCGCGTGGTCTTTAACGAAGAGAAATTCCTTAAATGAGCCTTCCGGGATCGTATCCAGGATCAAAGCGTCCGGACGAAATGAAGCAATGATGTTTGAAATTAAAACCTTTGCTATGGATGCATAGGCGCGCTGTCCTCCTTCAGATTGGCGCAGGATGGTTTTGCTGGGAATTTTGAATACGGGGAATTCATGCGCGATTTGTGGAGCTTCGCTGGTGGTGAGGAACCAAATTTCTGAACTGGCCTCCATCAAGTTCAGGATGCGTCTGAGTTCTCTGGCGATGGAAGTCAAACGAGATAGATGTCCGACTCCAGAACCATTGATGGCATAGAAAAGTATTTTTACTGTCCGCCGCGCCGACATCTTATTTTTGGTTGGTTGGAAATAAGTCTGAGTTTACCGATTGTTAAGAGATCAATATCAATATAGGGGGATGTCGATTTCAATAGCCTTGCTGAGCAAATGAAGATTTCTGATACAAATCTTCAACTCGTGGATCCAAAGGTTTGGGTCTGGAAGAACGCATCATCAATTCAGTTTCACGAATTAGCCTGAGATCTTTGGGTTGGATTTTAAAAAGTTGAATGAGGTTGTTGAATAGCTCTTCTTCAGCCTGATCAAATTCCAGATCCGCATAGGCCATGGTATATGCTCTCAGAGTGATGAAGAATTTATCTTCATACAGTTCCACGCTTTGACAGAGCGATTCCAGTTCAGCGCCTTTTGCTTGTTCAACAATCTCCTCAGGAGTGGGTTTATCAGGAATATCCCAGAACAATAGATCCAGCATTTCCTGCAACATGCTTCTCTCCTGAGTTTGAACCTGCTGATCTGACAAAGCCATTTTCGCGAGGATCAGTAGCGCTGATAGTCTTCTTTTTCCGACAGACTGTTGAGGTTGTTGGGAGGTCATGGCATTAATATAGCGCTGGTTGTTTTGAATGAACGAGTAGAATTATGGAGGATATAAATAAAAACCCGTCCCGAATGTTCGGGACGGGATGGTCAATTTGGGTTTTTTAGCTGACTAACCAGGCTATTTTTCAATGGGAATTAGCCCATTGAGTAAGATAGCTGACTGAAGCTAGAAAACTATGGGAGGATGTTATTCTGAATCCGGACGAATCAGGCGATAGAACACTTCTTCTCCCGTTGCAGGTTGGAAGATGAAGTTCATGTCGTCAATTAGCGTTGGTTGAGCATTGACGTCCATCCAGGATTCAGGATCTTCCATATCAGCGGTCTGTTGCAGGATGAAGCCGCGAGCTTCTGAACTCCAGGAAACAGAAACAGCTGTGCCAATCATGATTTCAGGAGCATCTGGATCAACTCCAGGGATGACACGGAAATCCAGTTCACTAGCCGGAACCACTCCGTTTGTCAGTTTCAAGCGGTCAATGTAACCGGTGAATGGTAAACCGCCGGTTGGTTCAGATCCGATATAAAACTGCGTATCTGTGCGGGTTTTAACGACGTTTCCAGTGTAAGGGCGAGTGAATCCGAGAATTCCATCCACATAGTAACGGACTTCAACTCCGGCCTCCAGGACCACAGCAATGTGATGCCAACCTTCATCTAATGGAATAAAGGCATCCGAGGTCATGTCGGCGATACCCAGTGTGGTGACAAAAACTCGTCGGTCTTGTGTAACGGAAAACGAGATTGCTCCGCCCGGCAGGTTGCTGAAGAACAGAACGCTCCGTCCACCAGGTTGATCACTGAATTTTACCCATGCCTGGACCGTGAAGTTGGTTGGGGCTTCTGGATCGTTCGGATCACCTAACTGGAAGAGTCCGTTCGGATCAGGAACAATGATACGATCATTTCCGTCAAAGAAAACAGATGAATCGCCTTCAAGTCCTGTAGGAGAATCGGCGGCAAATTCTGGCGCGTTCTCTGCTGAAAATACTTCAATAGCAGGTGTTGCTGGAGCAGGCTCTGTTCCTGCGCTGGCAAATGGAGCTTCTGACTCGCTGAAGTCGTAGGATACAATGGTTTCTGGCAAAGGAGCCTTAGGATTCGCCGCATCACTATCCAATTGATCGACAGTCAACAGCGCCTGGGTCACACGAACTCGGTCTATCCAGCCGTTGAAAGCTTCGCCACGTCCTGCAGAACCAATTCCCAGTTGATTGTAAATTGGATCTCTCATAGGACGAGTTTCTTCAACAAATCCAACACTGAATCCATCAATGAAAAACTCTACACCCACGCCAGGTTCGAAAACTGCAGCGATGTGTGACCACCCTCCCAAAGCAGGAAATTGTCCGCTGGCCACATCCACCACGCCAAAAAGTGTGAAGACAAGGCTTCCGTCAGGTCCTAGAGCAAGCTTCCAGGATCCACCATATCCAACAATACCTTCTGCTTGTGGAACAGAATCAGCAGGGACAAAAATCCATGCTTCAGCGGTGAGTGGTTGAGAAACATCCGCCAAGGCTGAAGTGTCATCTTCCCCGGTAATCAAATAAGCGTTTGGGCGGTTTACACGAAGTGACTGATCAGACGCCAGGCCTGAAGGGGAAGTAGTTGTATCAACCACTGGATAGTCAGCCTCAGTAACAGGAATTCCCAATGTCCCAACAAAGCTGTTTACCAGATCTGTTGTCGTTTCTCCTTCGCCTTCATCAAAAGGGAAGTCAAAAACTGGTTGAGCATTCAATGAGAATGCAAGAGCAGAAACACCAAAGATGCTTCCAGTCAGCTTGATAAGATTTTTTTTATGTAGATAATTGACCATAATGATTCTTTGAATACAGTTTGGGCTCAATTGATAATACATTCGTTTCCAAATGTTTATCTAAACTCAATATTAATATCTAAATCCTCTGCAAACAAGATCAATCCATGGAGAAAATTTAAATTATCTCTTCCTTAGGAATAACATCATGGAGTCTCCATGCCTCATGTGTTTTACCTCTTCCCAATGATCCGGGACTTCTAATTGGTCCCTCTGCGTGTGACCTAAAACAAACACTCCATGGAGGTCCAATAATGCCGGCAATTCATCATTATCCAGCAATTTCTGAGAGATGGATTCAGACCTTTTACCAACATTCTTTGGACCAAAAGGTGGATCAGAAACTATCAGGTCAAAAACACATCCCTCACTTTTCATTTGCGGGATGGCTTGAAACACATCCTGAACACGCACTTGGAACTGGATCTTTTGACCGGAAGCCATTTCGGAACGCTTTCCAATGAAACGCATATTTTTTTCAATAAAAGAAGCGTGCCTTCGACTTTTTTCGATCGCCACCGCCTTGACTGCGCCTCGGCTAATGCATTCCAATCCCAGAGCCCCTGACCCTGCGCACAGATCCAACACCCGACTATCTTCAGTTACGGCGCCTAGACTGTTGAAAATTGCTTGCTTCACCAGATCAGGTGTCGGTCGAACGTCAAGCCCTTTCGGAACCTTCAAAATAACCCCGGCTGCAAAACCACCAATAATCCGCATCTCAATAATTACCTGGTTCCAGATTCAATCATTCTGCCATCCAATCCATCATTCACCATCTGATTTTGAAGCCGATTCGAAGAACCAGATTCCAACACCTCTGGCTGGTACTTCCACATCCAGTTTCAAAATTCCCCGTCGATTAATGGATCCCACCCATTCACAATCACCATGTCGGATAAGCGCTTCACTCTCCAGTCCCGTGTAATACATAGGAATTGCCAGAGTACGCTGAACCGGTTCGTTCAATGGATTGTAGACTTTCAGCGCGCCTTTCTCCTGGATAAATGGATTGACGTGCATGATTGAATCAATGTCTCGTCCGGTGGCGCGCTGTAAATGGATGATTTCGGAGTTTAAAATTTCGCGATGTGATCGGTAGAATTTTACCCACTTCTTCACTACTGATTTTACCTCTTCAGTATCATAAAGCCGAAATCCCCGATAAGCTGCAGGTACGCCAGATCCAAGTAAATTCGCCAAATGCGCTTCATAGTCGGCTATATTTTCAGATAAGGGTTCAAGTGTCGCAGCTTCGCCTCCTCCATGATATTGAGTTAAAGGAACAAACATCCATCCCATGGAAGGCAGTTTTTCCCAGACACCGTCATAGATATTCTGACGGGCGATGATGATCTGCTGAGCGCGGGGCAATGACCAGTTGACTTCGCGGTATCCCATTCCTACCCGACTCGCTCCGTTCAAGTAATACCAGTCCGGGATATTGAGGAATCGACCTGAGCCACGCATCCAGTGATAGAAGTTTTGGATCGCCTCAAATTGTTTGTATTGAGAATCCAACAATCCCCGGTGTCCGGGATGATGAGTGGAAGCGCAGATATCTCCGGGGTAGGATCCGTCGTGTGTCAACTGCACAAATCCCGTGGCTTCAAAAAAATGTTTCAGCTTGGCAAAATAATCCTGACCCCATTCGCTGCAAAGACAGGGTGAGTTACCGAAAAATGCTTTTCCGGGTTGGCCTGTTTCCGGGTGAATCACATCCTGATCAGGAGAGATTCTCCTACTGGCAAGTAATGAATAACCACCCAGTTGAATCCCTTTGGATTTCCCATAATCAGCCAGGCTTTTCAGTCTGGAAAGGTACTCCTGGTCACTGTTTTCCATATTCAATCCGCTGCCAAAAGTCAGCAGAACCATTTCAAACCCGCACTCTGCCGCCTGATCAATTGCGCGTTTCACATCTTCATTCGACTGGCTGCGGACGTGGAGCTGCATCGGATTCTCCATCACCCAGGGAGCTATGATTCGATACATTCTTTTTTGTGCGATCGAATTGCGCTCTCTGTCGTAGCTGTCATGGAGTAATTCAAATGTCTTGAAGCTGATAAAGGATTCTCCTGGCGCAATCAAAACATCTGGACCGAGTGGGTAATGACATTCAAGCAGACTTGGGTTTCTTTTCCTGTAATTGGTCTGACTATGCCAATGCGGGTCAGGTTTCCAGTGAACAGTGTGGGTGGACGATTTTGAATCCATCCCTCCAAAAGCGTAATCACTTTCCACATGGAGAATCTGGGGCGGTATCAATGGCGCAATCTCTTCATTTATAATATCCGCCTCCACACCTCGACGTTCCACCGGGTCTTCAAACGGTATAATTGCCAGGATCTCCGTCTTGATTTCATCCAACTCAACACTGGCCCCGCAACCTTTCCCTAAATGCACTTCCATCCATTTTGAAACTGCCGGAAGTCCGTCATACATTTCATATACAACATGAACCCGAATGAATTGTATTGGATCATCCTCATTTTCCGGATCTGTCAAATCCGGAGATTTCAGAATGAATCTCAGCCGCTTTCCTGGAGGAGGCCAATCAAGCTTCTTGCTGGCTCCATAACCAGCTCGTTTCCATGGCAGGCGAGCTTCAGTAGGACCGGTTTCAATTGCAACCAACTGAAATGAAGAAGGATCAGCAGTCATTGCTTCCACTTCATCCAAAGTAAAAAATGATCCGTTCTTTTGTCCGCTCAGCCCGCCGACAGGAAAGGACTTACCATTCAACCTGATAGCTCCTTCAGGACGCACAGCTCTCAGGATGGATTGTCCTGAGTCCTGACGTTTCCATTCAACCGTCGCCAGGTTCGGAGCAATGCGCCAGCGCCGTTCGGCAAGGCCATTACTCAGAATGATCTCCTGACGATCACTGTCATTGTAAATGCTTGTAGTTACCGGAACTGGATCAATCAACCAGTCACCTTTAAAAGTAGAAAGAATCCGGGGTTTCTCCTGAATATCTTGCCATCCAGAAAGTTGAGAGGCTGCGCTGGACCACGGACCAAGACAAACTGTAGATAAAAAAACAGCCAATGCCGAACGGGTCAGCGTTGGCTTCACAAAAGGTGCGGATACTTGGATCGCCATTCATTATATGGGTAAGTAAGATGGGATCAGCGATTGTCCACCAGGATGGCGGCAAACTTGTCAGAAAGCTGCAACAGAGCTGAATTCATTGCCTGGATGACAGGATTAGGATTCTGGTAGATATTTGAAGAATCACTGACCGAGACATGGATGGAGAACGGTTGGATTTGTGGAGCTACCTTCTGGTCTATACTAACAACATGATTCCAGTTGAAAGTACCTTCCAGGACCACTGCCGATTTGGATTGATCCCATTCAAATCTTTCAATTTTCACGGAGGAAGCAACTTGCAACGGATCAGAATAAGTCCAGGTTTTTGAGTAAACCTGCTGGACCTCTGGATGGTGTTGAAGATTTTCCCCGATAACACGGAGAATATTTTCATTCAATGGTTCCGCCCATTCATGAAATGGCAGGTAGGCTATTTCGTGTTCTGATTTCCGGTAAGCAATGTTTGCTCGATCCTGATAACCAGGAAGAACCACCTCGCGTAAGCCGATATTCAAACCAGAATCAGCATCAGCTGCAGGGCCTGAGGCCAGGTTGGAAGAGGTCAGCGCATAGAATCGAGAGGGATCTTCCGTAGGAGCCAGTCCTAAACAACCCGTGCAAATAATCCATCCACACACCAACAGCGCTGACAGAAAAGAGTCTATCAAAGATCTGCATGGTTTAAGATGTAAAAACTTTTTATATAACATGATGATTCAATTATGTTAATTCTTTAATTACTATCAACGTTCCTCAGGCAATTTTTTGCCAGAGATTAGCGCTTTAGGGTTTTTGGATAAAAATTCAGCAAGCTCTCCAACCCAACGGGCAGCTGAGGAGAAATCTTTCATCGCTTCTGTCAGTTCCACATATAACCTGGACTCAGGAGCCACGACGTTCCTGAGTTCCATCGTCATCAAACTCATGTTCTTCAAAGCCACATCACTTTCCGCTAGCAACTGCTGAGCTTTGTCGGATAGCGGGTCGATTTCACCTTCGATGGAAGTCACCAGTGTTTTAATTTCATTTGCCGTGCTACGAATGTATTCCAATGTCTCGTCTACAGATTGACCAATTTTAGAAATCTCTATGGTGTCGACCTTAGCCAAAATGGATTTCAGGCTTTCAGCCATGTTGGTATCGACTTTTTCCAGAATGGATCTGAGACTTTCAGCCATCCCTTCCCAGTCGACATCTGAAAGGGAGCGAACCACTTTGGAAATGGGAGATTGCTGCGTAGGAATTTCAGGGATTTCCGGGTCTTTGGCACGGTAAACAGGATCAGGCGTGTCGGAAAAGAAATCCAATGCTACATATAAACGCCCCGTTACAAAGCTCTCTGTTTCCAGCTTGCCACGCAGACCGTTCTTAATGCTGGCCTGAATTTGCCCGGGAGAAAAAACAGAGGGCTCATTGCCAATTCGATTGGATTCTATAGCCGTGTTATCTATTTCAATAATGACCGGAATGGCTGTATCATCCGCTGCCTGATGGTAGCTTAACATGATGCTTTTCACCTCCCCAATCTTCACCCCTTTGAACTTAACAGGTGATCCATATTCCAATCCATTTACAGAGTCATCAAAATAAAGCAGATAAGAATCTCGTTGGGAGAAAAGTTTTGTAGAACCGAACACAATCACTGCTCCGACGGTGAGAAACACTGCCGAAAGAATGAAGGCTCCGACCAGAGTGGGATTTGCTTTCTTACTCATAGTTTACTCGAATGCGGACCAGTTTTATTGCAAAAAAATACTCAACTTGAGCGATGGAGTGAGCTTAGTTCTTGGTTTCGCCCCCACCTCTCGTCAGAAATTCTTCAATGGCTGGAATTCCAGATTTATCCAGCAACGCCTGAGGCGATCCAATCGCTAGCGCATGACGCGTTTTGGGATCCAGAAAAATTCCATTATCACCTATAGCAAATATACTTGCCAGTTCATGAGTCACGACGACGATAGTTGTTTTCAGACTCTCTTTTAATTCAATGATCAGATCATCCAGTAGTTTCGAACTCACCGGGTCCAACCCCGCAGAAGGTTCGTCAAAGAACAGAATTTCGGGATCCAGCGCCATGGCGCGAGCCAGCCCGGCGCGTTTGCACATCCCCCCGGAGATTTCCGAAGGGTAAAAATCTTCAAATCCTTTCAGGCCAACCAATGCCAGTTTCAAACGAACCAGTTCATGAATTTCTCCTGGTTTCAAATCAGTGTATTCCTCCAAAGGCAGGGCCACATTTTCAGCCAATGTCATGGAACTCCAGAGAGCGCCACTCTGGAAAAGGACTCCAAACTTCCTCATCCGAGCTGCACGAGCTTCATCAGAGGCTTGGGTGAAATTTTCTCCCTCGTAAAATATATCTCCCTTAGCCGGATTCAAAGCGCCGATCAAATGCCGCAGCAATGTGCTTTTACCACATCCACTCCCTCCCATGATGATGAAAACCTGACCTCGTGGGATCCTGAAGTTCAGATCATTCATGATGACGAATGATCCATACGCCATCGTCAGATCCTTGACCTCAATATGAGGTTGAATTGAAGGATCCGTGTTGGATAGATCAATTGGCTCCGGGTGTTTGGATTGTTGTGGATCTGAAACCATTTTTGGTGATCTGTGATTTACAAATTCAAAGCGTTCAACATGACTGCAAAGACTGCGTCTGCGATAATGATACAAGTGATGCCCAGAACCACAGCGGATGTGGCAGCCAGGCCTACCGCCGAGGAGCTGGATCCACATTGCATTCCACGAAGGCAGCCGGTGATCGCGATCAATACACCAAACACCGAGACTTTTGCCAAACCCACGATGAAGTGTCGTAACTCCACCCCATTGACAGTCTGGCTCCAATATTCGGCAAAGGATAAATCCAGAAGACCCACACCTACGACAAGTCCACCCAGGATCCCTATTATATCTGAGAAAATACCCAGCAAAGGCATCATTAATGCAAGCGCTATCATTCGAGGCAATGCCAGAAACTCAATTGGATTAAAACCAAATGTTTTAAAGGCTGCAATTTCTTCATTGACCTTCATACTGCCCAGCTGTGCTGCGAAGGCTGCGCCAGTTCTGCCGCACATAATAATGCCTGTCATGATCGCTCCCATTTCTCGAGCCATCGCCACCCCGACAAGATTTGCTACATAAATAGAGGCTCCGAATTGCTGAAGTTGGAGTGATCCAACAAATGCCAGAATCAGACCAACCAGGAAACTGATCAACGCAACAATGGGAAGAGCTTCCACTCCACATTCCTGGATCAGGGTCCAGAAATCACGTCGGCGAAATTTTGCCTTGCCCAAGCAGAATGAACCCAGAGCTATAGAACATTCCCCAAAAAATGTGATCGCATCTTTAAATCCTTCCGCCGCGCCGAGAAAGATTTTTCCAGTTCGCGCAAGGAGAGGGTCTGGTTTGGATTTCGGGCGTGCATCTTTTTTTTCCGGTACCGCTAACGCCAGATTTAAAAGGCGAGATGCTCCTTCTGGTAATGATGAAGTATCCCATTCCAATTTGTGGAACTCTGCGTAGTCTTTCAGGCGAAGGAGGTATGTCATCCAGACAGAATCCCAGGATCCAATCTCACCGCTGGAGACACTCAGTTTATTGATCGATCCATTTCGACTGCGCTCCGAATCCAGTGAACTCAATAATGATTCCCAAGGTTCCATTTGCCCATTGCGGTTCCAGTTTCCGGAGAACTCCAGATGGATTTCGTTGGAATCCAGAATTTGCAGCTGGACCGAGGTTTTTTTGGAAACATCGTTCATGGATAAACTCGCTGTTCTGAATAAGTGAATAACCAATTCATTGAAATGTCACAAGTGAAATGGGAATCCATGAAAATCACGGAAGAAAAAGAACATCGACAAATCCGAACTGATTTCCTTAATTTCTCCACATTAAATCCTTTTATTGTCAGCTGCTTAACCCATTTGTGGATGAATTTTGATTCCTGAAATGACATGGTTTTACAACTGGCGGACAAGTCTGAGCGAAAGCATTTATGAAAAATCTGAACATTGGTCTGATCGGATACGGATTCATGGGGCGCGCCCACTCGAACGGGTATCGCCGTGTAAACAATTTCTTCGACCTGGAGTACCAGCCTGTATTAAAGGCTGCGTGCGGTCGGAGCAAAGAGCAGGCGGAAGCATTTGCCAAGCAGTGGGGTTATGAGTCTGTAGAAACGGACTGGCGCAAACTCATTGAGCGCGATGATATCGATGCGATTGATATCTGCACACCCAACAACACCCACGCTGAAATGGCCATTGCAGCTGCTGAAGCTGGCAAGATTGTTCTATGTGAAAAACCATTGGCCCTGAACGCAGAGCAAGGAGCTAAAATGGTGGAGATCATTGAAAAGACCGGCAAGCCCAATGGAGTCTGGTACAATTACCGCCGCGTTCCTGCTGTCACTCTGGCCAAGCAACTGATTGATGACGGCAAACTCGGCAAGATTTTCCATTACCGCGCCAACTTCCTTCAGGACTGGACCATTTCAGAAGATCTGCCTCAAGGTGGAGCAGCTCTCTGGCGTCTGGATGCCGCAGCTGCAGGTTCGGGTGTGACCGGAGATTTGCTGGCTCACTGTATCGACACAGCGATTTGGTTGAATGGTGGGATTTCCAGTGTGACCGCGATGACTGAAACTTTCATCAAGGAACGGAAACACAATCTGACCGGTAAAGTGGAAAAAGTCGGGATTGATGACGCTTGTGCCTTCCTTTGCCGCTTTGACAACGGATCCCTTGGATTATTTGAGTCCACTCGATATGCGCGTGGGCACAAAGCTCTCTACACATTTGAGATCAACGGGGAACACGCTTCCATCAAGTGGGATCTGCACGATCTTCACCGTTTGGAATACTTTGACCATCGGGATGAATCCCGGGTTCGTGGATGGCGTTCCATTCACGTGACCGATGGCGACATGCCATACATGGGCAACTGGTGGGTGCCAGGATTGCAAATCGGATATGAACATTCTTTTGTGCACCAGGTAGCAGACTTCCTGACAGCGCTGGCCAAAGGCGAGCGGTTCCGTCCGGACTTCCGTGACGCTCAAGAAACGCAGTTGATCTGTGACGCCGTTTTGAAATCCGGCGCAAATGGTTCCTGGGAAAATGTGGCCAAGCCCTGATTCCATTCGGCTTGTGTGAGGGTTAAATCAAGGGCTGGCGCCGGGGTATTTCATCCCGGCCTCAGTCCTTTTATTTGAATAAGTTGCGTTCAAAAGCATCTAAATTAAAATAGGAATAGTTGTGCTATGGATTCATTGCTTGCATGAACGTGATCCAGCGCAGCGCCATTAATTCGATTCAAAGAAGGAATAAATTAATAATCAAAGATTTCGAAATGATGAGTCTGATTAAAAAAATACTATTTAGTGGAACAGCAGTTGCCCTTTTACTCTCTACCCCAGTCATTGCTGATGAAGAGGACGTGAAGAAGGGACCGATCGAAGATTTCTGGGGAGATCCAGTTGATTTGCTGAAGATTCCAACCGCCGCCAAGAAAAAGGTCAACTTCAAGAAAGAGATCTGGCCGATCCTCAAGGAGAAATGCATCGACTGTCACGGACCTGACAAACAGAAAAGTGAGTACCGGGTCGACACACGTGAAGCAGCCATTAAAGGCGGGGAGTACGAGGAAAAAGCAATCATTCCTGGAAACAGTCTGAAAAGCCCATTCATTCATTTTACTGCGCGGGCGGTCCTGGACATGGAAATGCCTCCCAAAAAGAAAGATTTTCTGACCAATGAGCAAGTTGCTCTGCTACGCGCCTGGATTGATCAGGGAGCCAAATGGGGAGACGAGGAAAAGGATGAAAAGGAAGAGAAAAAAGAAGCCTCAGAGGAATCCAAAGATTAAGTTTCCTTAATCTGGTTTTAAATTCGTAATGAATTAATTGCGCCACTGATTTGTCAGTGGCGTTTTTGTTTTTGTTTTTGTAGCAGGAGTCCTTATTACAAAATCTTTGACACCCAGATTGTGACCACTCAAGGAGGGTGACTGTTTACTGGTTCATCCAAGATCGCATGCTGGTTCTACTCGCCGAGCTGCGGCTCAGTGGTCCGTGGGCGCCACCTGGCTTCACTCACACCCTTGAATAAGGGTGATTTATTAAAAGCATTGCTCTCGATCAGCCCTGCTTTTATGATCCGCTTCCATGATCCCCAAAATTCTCCTGAAGGAGTCCATCGTGGCCCCTCCTGGTTTTAACCGTTGGCGTGTGCCTCCGGCATCCATTGCTATCCATTTATGCATCGGTTCTGTTTACGCCTGGAGCATATTTAATCCGGCATTGATCCGGGAACTGGGTGTGGTGGGATCAGCGGCTGGGGATTGGTCACTGGCCTCGGTGGTCTGGATTTTTTCAGTGGCGATTGTCTTTCTGGGACTGGCCGCAGCGGTTGCCGGCAAATGGCTGGAGCGCGTTGGACCGCGTTGTGTCGGAGTCACAGCCGCTTTGCTATGGGGAGGAGGATTTATTATTGGCAGTCTGGGAGTTGCCTGGCATCAGTTGTGGTTGATCTATCTCGGATATGGGGCGTTGGGAGGATGTGGATTGGGACTCGGCTATGTTTCTCCAGTCAGTACATTGATCCGCTGGTTTCCTGATCGCAGGGGACTGGCGACCGGGCTGGCGATCATGGGGTTTGGTGGTGGAGCCATGATTGGCGCGCCGATGAAGGAGGTGTTATTGAACACATTTTATGAAGCGCCAACCTATGTGGGAACTTCAGACGAAGTGAACCTGGAGACAAGAGAAGGCAGTCGGTTTGTGGAAATGGACGGAGAATGGAAAGAGGCGGTCGTGGTGACTGAAACTGATTTGTCCAAGGTGGGATTGAGTGACTTGAATGAGGGCGTTTATCTGGTCGGAACCGGGAACACCGGCGCCGCTGGAACCTTCCTGACGCTGGGAATCCTTTACTTTGTTGTCATGGTTGGCGCGGCTTTCTCTTATCGAGTGCCAGCTGAAGGATGGAAACCTGAGGGGTGGACACCTCCAGACGCCTCTGCTGCCAAAAAGAGGATGATGACGTCCGGGAACGTAGACATGGACCAGGCGCTGAAGACGCCTCAATTTTATTTTCTTTGGATTGTTCTCTGTTTCAACGTGACAGCCGGTATTGGGGTAATCGGAGTTGCCAAAACCATGATGAATGAAATTTTCGGAACCACTCTTCCCACGGTTGTGAACGGCGCTTTTGCTGCGACTTATGTCTTGATGATTTCTGTATTCAACATGGTGGGAAGAATCATTTGGGCGAGCGCATCGGATTACATCGGACGTAAAAACACCTACCACTGCTTCTTTGTACTGGGCACGGTTCTTTATTTGTCCATTCCATGGGTGGCAAGTCAGGTGAGCGCCAATCCTGCAGTGACGTGGTTGGTGATGTTTTATGCGGCAACGATGATTATCTTCACCATGTATGGAGGTGGCTTCGCAACGATTCCGGCCTACCTGGCGGATATTTTTGGAACCAAATTTGTCGGCGCTATCCACGGAAGATTACTGACAGCGTGGAGCACGGCTGGAGTATTGGGACCACTGGCGATTACTTTCTTGAGACAGGCTTCAGTTGAGAAATCGATTCGAGACCTTGCCGCTAAAGTGGACAGCGCCGCTTTCTTGGATGCCTTTGGCGCAGGGAAAGATCAGATTGAGTCGCTGGTCGCTGCCAAAACGGTTTCTGTTTCAAAATTAATGGAACTGGTTCCGGAAGGAACGGTGGATCCGACACCTGGATTATACAACTCCACCATGTACGCCATGGCAGCGCTGCTGGTGATTGCGTTCTTTGCCAATCTGGCCATCAAACCAGTCGCCAGCCACCATCACATGGAGGAAAAGGCGAATGATTAAAGCAAGTGGTATCCTGGGAACGCTGAGCCCCAGCTCGGCGAGTAGAGCCAAATATATGAATTAAGCGGAATCGGTAATCAGCTACACTCCCTCAATCGCGCTTCAAGAAATAGGAGAACAGAAAATCGGCTCGACGATTTACCGAAGCTATGATGTGATTTAAAACTTAATTCCCGAATCAAATATGAAAATAAATACCTCAAGTCCTTACTTGTGTGCCGTAACGGCGCTGTCCCTGTTTGCCGGAGTGTCGCTGAACGCTCAGGAAGCCGGCACGGCCCGTCCTGGCGGAAAACTTTCCAAAGATGTTTCTGTTCAACTCGTGAAGGTGGCAGACGGGTTTGTGGATCCGGTCAATGTTGTCAGTCCGAAAGATGGCACTGGAAGACTGTTTGTAGTGGAACGTCCGGGTGTCATTAAGATTGTGGACAAGGATGGCAATGTGATGCGAC
>JAUIHU010000559.1 GCA_030432175.1 Verrucomicrobiia bacterium
CTCTCAGCGACCTGCAAGAGCGATTTTCCCAGGCGTTCTTCATCGGTGAGAATGGGAGAGAGCCCAAAGCATTCTTCATCGAGGCGAGTGGCGGCAGTATTCCAGGAAGCGGGATCGATGATCGCGTCTTGCCCTAAGCCAAAAAGCGGGTTCTCGATCCATTATTCAATATTTGACACCCAAAATCTCTAAAAAAAATCGCTGTGCAGGTCTTGTCAAAAATCCAAAAGTAAATAAATTGCTGGAGATGTTCCAGGGAGGGACTTCAATTCACAATTTAACTTTTCACGAAATAAAATGCCCAAACAGGATGCAGGCTATAAGCTTCTGTTTTCACATTCGGCTTTGGTCCGGGACTTTCTGCACGCTTACTTTCCGGGCGACAGAAGTAGAGTTCGGACAGAGGATCTGGAAGCCGTTCAAAAAATCAGCGGCGCATGGATTGACGAGCGTGAGTTGTTGCGACGCGACAATGACATCGCCTGGCTATGCAATTACAGTTCCCAGGATGTCAGCTCCTCGTTTGTATTGCTTGTGGAATTTCAAACACACCCCGACCCTATCATGCCAATCCGTTTGGCTACCTACTCGGGTTTGCTGTATGAAGAGCTCCATCGCTCCGGAAAGAGAAAAAGTGGCGAGTTGCCAATGATCCTGCCAGTTGTTCTATATTCCGGACTTCAACCTTGGAAGGTTCCCACAACAGCGCTTCAAACCCGAGTCAACCAACCTGAAGACCTGATCTCCTGGCAACTCAGTCAGAAAATTCTGTTAATTGACCTGTTGCGACTCGAAGAAAAAGCCTTACCTGACACGAACAATTTAGTGGGGCTTTTGATTCGAATCGAACGCAGTCGCATTCCGTCCGAGGCGGTTCGATGGATCCTTCAATTGGATCGCCGACTCAATGAGATGCGAGAATTCCAATTACAAAAATCTGCAGTCACTTTGTTGACGAGATCCTTTTTGCCCACCAGAATGCCAAATTTAACATTAGAAGAATTTCAATCCATTCAAAATATCGCCATGACTATTCAAAACAACACCATAGACTGGTCTATCCCTTACATTGAGCAAGGACGAGAGCAAGGGCTGAAAGAAGGTGAAGCCAGAGCTGTTCAAGTCATGCTTCAAAAGCTGCTTACTCGAAAATTCGGTCCATTATCATCTGAACTGATCACACAAATCGAGTCCGCCGAGATGGATGCATTGGAGAAACTGGTGGAAGAGATTCTGGACATAGAATCCATAGATGAGGTGGGACGTTTCTTGAATCGCCCTCAATAAACTTCCCCGGGTGCGATTAAAAGTGGGTGGCGCCAGCGGACCGCTGAGCCCCAGCTCGGCGAGTGGAGTCAGCTTTTAAAGTGGGCGAAAGTGTAAACAGCCATCCTCCTTTAATTTTCCAAGACCGAAGGCCTGACACATACCAGCCTGGGCTGTCAGGCTCAGGGTCGATCTTGGCGACCCAGGCTGGTATGTGTCAGGAAGTTGGAGCTGGAGTCATTGAGTAGGAAAATCTTTGACACCCAAAAAATTGTGCTGGTGGATCTCGTCGATCGGGCCCGACCTGGAAATAGTTTGAATCCCAACGGGATTCTGGAGCACAGCCCAGGGTTGCGAGGCACGAGCTACCCTGGGTTACAGATCAAAACCAGAACCAACTCTGAAGAAATGGCGCTTTGCGACACCTTGGAACAGCAGATCGACGCCACCACCGCCAAGCAAACCGAACTTCTCAACGCCGTCATGGCTCAAGTTTCCTGATGAACCAAGAAAATCAAAAAAACTTTAATCTACCTTTCTCGCCGATTGTCGAAGCGGTCATCGACATTGATTGTGACCTGCCACCTAATCTGGACTTCCATCAGGTGGAAAAGAACGCCAAAGCAGCGTTGGCCGAAACCTATCCGAAGACCCGCCGCCAGATGCTGCACGCGCAATCCATTACTCCCAAAGATGACCAGAGTTTCGACATTGGCATCCATCAGAACTTGCAGGCCATCCAGTTTCGCTCAGAGGACGAAAAGCAACTTACCCAATATCGTAAGGCAGGTTATTCCTTCAATCGACTCAGTCCTTATGAAGGACTTGATAAATATCTGCCCGAAATCGAACGCACCTGGAACCTCTTCGTGGACATCGCAAAACCCGTTAAGATTCGCAAAATTGGACTGCGCACGATCAACCGAATTTTACTCCCATTAAATCAAGGAGCCCTTCGCCTGGAAGACTATCTGGCGACTGGGCCGGAACTGCCACGCTGCCATAACCTGACTTTCACTGGATTCCTGAATCAGCACATGGCCATTGATCCTCAGACGAAACACCAAGTCACCATCCTGATGTCAACACAACCCATAGATGGAAACTCGCTTCCATTGATTCTGGATATTGACGCATTTTCTGGAGAACCGGTAAAAGACCTGCAATGGGAATCAATTCAACCCGTGCTTCAGCAAATTCGTGCGTTGAAAAATGATGTTTTTAAGTCTATCCTCACCGTGAAATGCCTGACCCTATTTACAAACCAGCAACCGTGATATTTGCAGGGTCCTTGATGCTTCAGTCAATGGCGCGTCCTACTACCGCTGTATCCTTTGAGGCTAGTACACTGCGAGAGAATATGGCGTCCGTTGGAAAACATTACGAGCAGTCCATTGCATTGTTTGGAAATAAATCCCGCCTTATCGGTTCATTGCATGAACTCGCAGAAGAATGCGCTGAGGAAGACTGGGACGGCTATGGGGCATGCGCAGTCCATCCCGTTTCAGTCGCTAATGCAGAAAGCTTTATTCGCGCGTTGCCTGAACGTCTGGAGCTTCCAGAACTCTCCATTGATCCTGATGGAGCTATTGCCTTTGATTGGATACCTGATCGTAGCAGGACACTGACTCTTAGCATTGATGCCAGCAACCGCCTTGCCTACGCCTGGATAGACGGGACAGATCGAGGCCATGCTGCGGTCAAATTTGAGAACGGAATCCTTCCCACCCGAATTCTATCAGAAATCGAAAAGATCACTCACCATGCCACTTCCATCTGGGCTTCCTGAGAAAGTCGGGGACGAAGAACCCATCTCTCGATTTCTAACATCGAGCGGGCACTGTAACAAAAGTGTGATCAAACCTGGAGCCTATTTGCCTAACAACAAGAATGGTAGATTGTCTGTTGCACGTCACGCTGCTGACCCCGTTGAGGAATCTCAGCGCATAGCAAAACAGGATTTCGGGCTGGAGAAAGCCTTTGGTGTAGCCCTCCTCGACGCTGGCGAATTCCGCAAAGAAGATCTGGACTTTGAAGCGGATGACACGCCACCGCGCCATGCAGATGTGATTGGTTGGCCATGGGCAAACGATGATCCACAGTTTGGCAAAGCTGCACAGAAGGAAAAAGCCGCAGCTCTGGCACAAAAAGCAAAACGTATCATTTACTCGGAAAATGGGTTATAAACAAAATATGGAGTAAAGTTGGCAGCGTTTAGTGACGGAAAGTTTGACACCCAAACATCATCCCCGGAAATGTTGGTCCAAATTTGCCATCAGCTACCACAAGCATAATTTCGATTTACGGAAGCCAAATATTTGATGAGTCGAAAAGTTGTATTGAAGGGTCAGTCAGGGACAGTGGATCACTTGAGCGGATTAGGTTCAAATTTTGGGTGTCAAGGAATTTCTTCAGTGTCCTGCATC
>JAUIHU010000560.1 GCA_030432175.1 Verrucomicrobiia bacterium
TTTCTTCAGAATTGTTCTTGATGCGAGTCGTTGCCTGAACCAGATGATCTCCCGTCAACCGGTATTCATGGGACAAAACGATTCCGCCAGGCAAATTTTTCTCCGCAAGTAACCCATCACTGGCTTCGTCTCCTGCAGCAGGAATACGAGTCAGTGTAAAACCGGACAACGCGCGAGCGCTCCCCTCAGGAATAACGGACAGAATCGGGAAATTCCCCCAGGCGTTTAATGTTGCCAGTCGACCCGATTCCCCTTCAGTTTCCTCTTCACTGCAATCCACCCGCTCAGGGTAATCCTTGAGTTCCACACGTCGAATCCCGCCACCGAGATTGGAAAACACATACCGCGCATGCTCGTTTTCCAAAGTGATCGTCTCTTCCGGGATTAATGTTTCCGGATCCGGCTCAGCTGCCCTCAACTCATCTGGATCCACCGTTTCGATAATTGACGGATCAACATCATTCTGCGGGCTACCAGCCAATGTCTCTGCAGCGGAGCCAGATTCAGCATCAGCGACTTGTTCCGCTCCATCTTCAGTTCCGGAAGCTGATTGTTGTTCTGCCACTTCTTCCTCCGGTGGTGGCGGATAAAGTTTCAGCATCAAGGGTTGCCACCCAATGATGACACCCAGACAAATGATTATTACGAATAATGACTTACGATCCATGTGAAATAGATATTAGGCGCTTTTTTAGATGTTTGAAATGGTATTTGTTTGCGGGCTGTCCGGTGGGTGATTGCAATTTGAGTGATCATGTTCAGCCGACGGATAAATCTTTTTGGCAGGAGCTGGGGTAGGATCATACCCGCTCCCCCCCCAGGGATGACAACTTAGGATCCGACGGGCAGCCAGAGAAAAACCGCGCATCAATCCATGAGCCCGCAAGGAGTCGATTGCATACTGAGAACAGGTTGGATAATAGCGACAACGCGCGCCAGGCCCCAGGAACATTATCTTCAAGGGCGAAAGAGTTTTTTGATAGAGAACCATCAGCAAGATCAGCCCCCGACTAACCAGATCATTATTTCTTGGCGGCATGACGATCCATCAATCCATTCTTTCGACAAAGCCGAATGAAGTCTCGCTGCACTTCCTCATAGCGCTTACCGCGAATGGATCGGCGGGCAATCAGGGCAAGGTCCAGCGGTTCTTTCAACCATTGTCGATTTCGACGAAAAACCTCCCGCAGCAATCGACGAGCCCGCGCGCGATGCACTGCGTTGCCAATTTTACGAGAGGTAACCACACCCAGTCTGGAATCTGCGTTTTCGTCTTTTAATACCATCCAGTTCGCCAGGATACATCCTAGAGCATCGCGGCGACCAGATGATTTCAGGGTAAAAAATTCGCTGGATCGAATTAAACGCTGAGATCGACTCAGAGTTTGACCAGCTTTGCTTGCAGGCTTAAGAGGCAAAAAGGTTGGCTTTGTCGGTTAACTCAGAGACTGGCTCATTCCTGGGAGTTGATCTCGCTTATCTAAGCTATGCGAAAATTCCAGACTAACTTCTGCTGATGAAAAATTAAGCCGCTTTCGCGTAAGGCACGCCTGAAAGTCAAACAGGAACCTGGGACGCGCCCCGTGTTCCTCAAGCAGGAGTTAAACGCTTGCGACCTTTGCGGCGACGATTGTTTAAAATGGCACGACCAGTCTTCTTGCGCATGCGGCTAAGAAAACCGTGCTGACGCTTACGTCGAATCTTCGATGGTTGATAAGTTCTTTTCATAAATAAATTGTTTCAATTTCCAAAATCTTACCGGGATTTCAAACTCATCTTGGTTGCAAGATATCAGGCTATCAGATCAGAACCCCGGACCACAAACAACAGGATCTCATGATTCGCCCTATGCTAACCGGCTTTGAAGCACGGAACAGCGGAGATTATCAGGGAAGTTTTATGTGTCAAGCATCCTGCATTAAATCAGCAAAAAAACTCACTCTGCATTTGACAAACCGCCTGCAAATTTCTAATGTTATGTAAATTTACTAATTTACTTATGATTAAAGAGAATCAGGCAAACATCAAGTTATCGAAAAATGAATCTTTAAAAGAGGGGGATCCGAGACTGTCGGGAGGAATCCCTGGGACATTGGCTGACCCTGAGCTGGATAGATTTGCCAGTGACGATACACAATTTCTGAAATTCCACGGAATTTACCAGCAGGATGATCGTGATCTGCGAAAAAAAGGCAAAAAATTCATGTTCATGATCCGCACCCGTCAGCCGGGTGGTTTAACCACGGCTGATCAGTATCTGACTTTTGATGATCTTGCGGATCGTTTTGGAAATGGCACTCTGCGGATCACTTCCCGTCAGGCTTTTCAGTTCCATGGTGTATTGAAGGGAGGGTTAGGGCCGACTATTCAGAAAATCAACGAAGCCTTGCTGACAACTCTGGCGGCATGCGGGGATGTTGTTCGGAACGTCATGGCGCCACCAACCCCTGCGACCAATAAAGTTGAAGATGAGATTTATCGGGACGCTGGGTTGCTTTCAAATGCGTTGTTACCTCAGTGCACCGCTTATCACCAAATCTGGTTGGAAGGACAAAAACTGGACCTGGGTGGAGCGGAGGATAAGGTTGAAGATCCGCTATACGGTAAAACCTATTTGCCTCGTAAGTTCAAAGTGGCTTTTGCTGCTCCGCCGTCCAATGACACCGATATTTTCACGAACTGCATGGGCTTCATTGCCATTGAAGAGAATGGCAAGCTAGCGGGGTACAACCTGACTGCCGGGGGAGGATTGGGAATGAATCATAACAATGAAGCGACTTTCCCGCGAAAAGCAGATGTGATCGGTTTTCTCACCCCAGACCAGATTGAAGCTGTGGCTAAAGGGGTTGTCAGCATCCACAGAGATTTCGGTGATCGCAGTGAACGGAAGCATGCTCGTTTGAAATATGTGCTCGAAGATCGCGGCGTCGAATGGTTCCGTTCAGAACTCGAGAGCAGAATCGGTTTCAAACTGGAAACGGCGCGTCCCTTTGATTTCACCAGTCAGGCTGATGTTTTTGGATGGCAGAAAAACACTCAAGGATCCTGGTTTCTCGGTTTGTTCATTCAAAGCGGTCGTATTCAGGATACTGGTGATTACCGCCTCAAGACAGCTTTACGGAAAGTAGTCGAAAAATTCCGTCCAGAGCTGCGCCAGACCTCGGCTCAAAACCTGATCATCAATCACGTTGGCGAAGCAGATAAGGAAGCTATTACAAAAATCTTTGAAGAACACGGTGTAGAAGTAGAGAATCAATCCACCATTCTTCGAAGAGCTTCCATGGCCTGCCCGGCTCTCCCAACCTGCGGATTAGCGCTGGCCGAATCCGAACGGGTCCTGCCGGATATCCTCGGACGATTTGAAGATCTGTTGGGCGAGTTGGAATTAAAAGACGAGGAAATCGTGATCAGGATGACTGGCTGCCCGAATGGTTGCGCGCGTCCTTACATGGCAGAAATTGGTTTCGTCGGGCGAGCGCCGAACAAATATCAGATTTACCTGGGTGGCAATGAAGCCAGCACCCGGGTGAACCGGTTGTACAAGGAAAGCATTCCCAATGACAAAATCATTGAAGAACTCAGACCCGTCTTCGAACGATTCAAAAATGAACGGCAACCAGGCGAAAGATTCGGAGACTTCTGTTTCCGCGCTTATTTTGACAATGTATCCAGCGAAGAGGCGCGTCAGTGA
>JAUIHU010000561.1 GCA_030432175.1 Verrucomicrobiia bacterium
GAATCTCAACAGCCTTGTTCAAGTCTACGCGTGGCGGAACTCCGAGTTCGGGCTCAACCATCTTGGCATACGCAAAGGCCGTTTCGGGAAAGCCCGTGCTTTCGTAGCCTTTGCCTGGCGTCGGCTTGGGATTCGCCTTGCAATCCTTCGTCTTGGAGAGGTCCCCGCCCCCAAGCGCGGACGGGAAGGCCACACAGAGCGCTGCGAGCGTTAGGTAGAGAGTGCAGGTGAGTTGTTTCATCACTTTGTCAGGTTGGAGATATTCAACGAGGACGTGCTAGCCGTTCGTCTGGTGACTCGATTTGTTCAGCGATTGACTCATAGTCTCTGACACTCTGTGATATCACTCCCCCATCCAGATCACCCCGCTGGCCCACAGCAGGCCAAGCACGACAAGGATGGCACCGACGACTTGGTGAAAGAGATGAACCCGATCACCCCACAGAATGCGGGATCTTGCAACTATGAGCCGGTAAACGGCGAAATCACTTCGGAGCGTAGCGCTCACCGCGAGGAACAAGCCTACAATTGCCATCAAGCTTCCAAATAGAATGTGCATAACATCTAAAATAACGACAGGTCAAGTCGAAACCTGACACACGCCGAACGGATAAATGAATGCTACGATTTTCAAATCGCTGATCTTAGTCATCAACTCGCCAGCGAAGATAATGTGTTGCAGATCCTTCATAAGCCCTGAACAGTTATTCTTGAGAATTCATTATCATTCAGGGAGAAAAATTTTCAACTGTTATTTGATAATTGATTATCAAAATCGACTGAGTTATCTTCCTGGCACTATGGAAAAGTTATCAGACCGGCATGCTACGATACTTAGTGTATTAGAGGCTCAAGATCGTCCGGTGACTCCAAAGGAGCTTCTTGAAGTAGCTTCAACGCAGTCGCCCAGCCTGGGTTTGGCAACCGTCTACAGAGCTTTAAAGGTTTTGGTTGAAACTGGGCAAGTTCAAAAGATTGAGGTTGCCGGCCTGCCTCCTCACTACGAAAGAAACAAAAAAGAACATCATCACTTTTTTGTTTGCGAAGATTGTAAGAGGATTTTCGACCTTTATGGTTGCTCCGGTGGTTTAAAGGAATTGCTACCGAACGGTTTCACGATGACTTCTCATGAATTGACAATTTTTGGGGCCTGCCGAGATTGCAAACCCTAGACAAATTGTCAATTCAGCTAAGTCTCATTTTAAGATAAGTTGTTATTTCTTGGCCTGGGCCATACTTCTGCAGTTGTTCTCGATCATCTTCAGGTAATCCTCTGATCCAGGTCTGGCTCGAGTTTGATGTGACATGGGCACAATGATGGTCTTGTTGTTGACTCGTTGAACGAGCTTGGCGTAGCGAATCGGAAAATATGGCGCAGATAAAATTAATGAAACGTCCTGTTGCTTCATTTTTGCGACGAGCTTTGTGAGATGTTGGGTTGTTGGTGGAACTCCTGGAGTGACTTCCAGCTGATCCAGTATCTGGAGACCAAATCGCCTCGCAAACCACGGCCATTCATCGTGATCGCTGACAAATTGAATCCCTTTCAAAGGCTTCATGATTCCACTAACCCCTTTCAATTCATCTGCATACTTTATCAATGCTTGTTGAACTGTTTGCTCTAAAGATTCTCTATCAGCATATTCAGCAAAATCCTGAACTTTGAGCTTGGCTGCCACAGCTTCTCCAAAAAACATGACCATCCATGCTTTTGCGAACTCCCTGTGTTTGTCTTCAAAGATTTTCTCAGCTTCCGGACGTAGGCTGATCAGCTTGTCACATATTTCTTTGGAGCAACGTAATCCTTCCACTGGATCCAACAGATAGTGCGGGTTCCCTTCTTCATGAAAACTGTCTGGTATCCCTTTTCCGTAATCACTTCCAAGAGGAAGCGTATTAACACCAAGGTTCAGATTCCCAGCCCCACCTGGACGCAACTCACTTCGCTTCACCCGTTGCATCATCTCTGCCAAATACGCGTTCTCGATTCCTAATCCCACCTGTATCAACACATCTGTCTGGTTGAGAGTGGAAACGAAACTGGGGCGTATATCTACGACATGTGGATCCTGTGCTCCCTTTGTAAAACACAAGACCTCTACCTGATCTCCTCCAACCGACTTCACTAAACTCTCCACATCGGGAGTGGTCACACAAACTTTCAGTGGCTCAGCTAAAAGGGAATAACTGAATGAGAGCAGCACACTCAATGCTAATGTTAACCTCTTAAGCCCGTTTCCTGATCCTTTAATTTCTGAATTTTTTGTCATTTTTATTCTCCGTTTTATTTTCGCAAAATTATTAAGTTGATTTACTCAAAATCACTAAAAATGTCTAAAATCTTCAATAGCCGATCAGATAGCTAAAAAATTATATTAAGCCTGAAAAATTTCTGTTGATCAGTCTCCAATTCGATGTCGCCTGATTTATAAACCCCTTCTAAGTTGACTGAAATTGGATCACCGATTGACTCCCACTCAGAGGCTTCGAGTGAAGCGCTGCTCTGTAACTGATACGTCAAACCTGGAATGGCCCGCCACTGAAGCCGATTACCATCTGTGTCAGAAATCCAACTCAACTCTGTTTCAGGCATGATGACTTGAAACTTCAACCTACTTATTTCACTGGTAACCCAGGCATTGGATCCAGCAAGTTGAGCTTCTGCTTGCAACTCAACGAAATAAGTACCCGGACGCGAAAACAACCAGTTGCAATGTTCATGTCCACCGTTGTTCTTGATTTCAACGACATCTGTCTCATCAATACCATCGGAACTGTTCATCCAGACATCCATCTCACCAAAGGTTCCAACCTGATAAACATAAAAATCTCCTGGACCAGATACTGATCTCAGCCTGAACAATGTCCGATTGCCCAGGTACTTTCCTGAAGGAAGACGGCTACTCCAACCCAGATAAAGAAGTTCGTGATTCTCGGTTTGTGGCAGCTCCCACGCGGCGACTCCATTGGCCCCAATACCATTGTCCTCGTGATTTTGGCTGTAAGTGATCATTGCTGCTGGAGGCAGCCTGAACGGGTAAATTTCAGGCGCAAAGTCACCTGAGAAAAAATCTTCCACGAATATTTGAAGTCTCGAATCCGCTTCTTTCACCGAGAGATGGACATGAGCATCAGCTGCTGCGACAAAGAAAATCGTGATCGACGCCAGGATTGAGAGGAAGTTTTTCATGTGACAAGAGATCCCCCGACGCTGGTAGCCGCACACGCAAATGGCTCCATCGTCGAGGGAAGTTTTCCTGTTAACCAATTATAAGGAAATATTCATTCGTAAATCAGGAATCAGATTCCATCATTACCAGTCGAAAATACGCTCCAGCCATGTCAGCTGGCAGATTCAACGCCTTCAGATATCCTGAGGAGACTCCTTCCGCCGGATCACCACTAGGTGTATATGGATCCATTTCCACATTTGTCCATGGACCTTCCGGTGTTGGAGCGGTCTGTAAGACGTAGCCATCGGTAATCATCGGCATGGTTAATAGAACTCGACTGGAAATGGTCAGTTCAGGCTCTCCCGGAACCTGGAAATCAAAGGTTGCAATTCCAGAATCCGGTAATGCTTCGTGACCCTCACCTTCGCCGACATCGACAAGCTTGAACCGAATGAAATAATGTCCTTCAGGCGTATCTTCATTTGCCCAAATCACCGGAGTGAA
>JAUIHU010000007.1 GCA_030432175.1 Verrucomicrobiia bacterium
TATGTTTGACTGGAAAGGGTCCATGAAAGCCAGCGCTCTCGGAGACGTGTTGGCGATGCGCATGGGGCGTGGCGTAGCGTCAACGGTCCGATCTCACATTCCAGATGAGCGGGTCGCGCAGATGGTGGATCATTTCACCCAATATGTTGGCTCCTCCCCTATCAATTCACCAGCGGTGCTCTGTGGCATTGCAAGCATGCAGACTGAAGAAGGCATTTGGTATCCGAAGGGAGGAACCGGGGCTGTCCCAAAAGCTCTTGGACGACTTGCAGAAGCGCTGGGTGTGGATATCCGGTCTAACTGCTCCATCGAACGCATCGTGATCGAAGATAACGAAGTGCAGGGGATTGAAACAGGATCCGGTGAATTTGTTCCTTTAAAAGCCGTCGTCTCCAATTGTGACACGGTTCGAAGTCACCAGGAATTGATGGATGGCAAACCATCCAAAAAGTTTGCTAACCGTCGTTCCTACGAGCCTGCGTGTTCAGGTGTGGTGCTCTATCTTGGATTGAATAAACGCTACGATCATATCATCCACCATAATTTTGTCTTTTCCAAAGATTCGGAAGAGGAGTTTGATTGGATTTACAAAAAAGGTGAACCAGCGCCAGATCCAACTTGTTATTTATGCGCCCCATCTGGAACGGAGTCCGAAGTGGCTCCAGAAGGTGGAGAGGCTCTTTACGTATTGACGCACACTCCATATTTGAGAGAGGGACATGATTGGAAAGTCATGGGTCCGAGATACCGAGATACTATCATCAATAAACTTAAAACCTGCGCAGGCATGGAAGACATTGAGGAACGGATCGTTTTTGAAGACATCCTGACACCTCAAGGCATCCAGGACCGTTATCGAGCATGGAAAGGCGCGATTTACGGCTTGGCCAGTCACGGTAAATTTATGGGAGCATTCAAGCCATCCAATCGAAGTCCGGATGTCAAAGGACTCTATTTTGCCGGTGGATCCGCACACCCTGGACCTGGGATGCCGATGGTGATGATGTCGGGTTGGATTGCAGCAGATACATTGGACAAAGACGGAACGGTAGAGCCTACCAATGATTCAAAAATGCTGAGTGTGAACCGCACTTCCAGGAACGCATTGAGCGCCGTTTGACTGAAAAAACGAATTCCACGTGACTTACTGAATAAGTCAGGACTCGTAACGACACAGGATAGTTCGTTTGAGTTGCTTACAAGTAAAGTCGAGTCATTTTAGGTTATGGATATTGCCCGAAAATCCATGTCTGCAATGGACAGCCTGAGAAAGCCTGAGGAAATGAGATCAGCCAAAAAAACGTTTGATCTCATTTCCGAAAGGCCAGCCTCGACTACGCCCAGATTGACCACCGAAATTAATCATCCGAAAACGAATCAAGTCTCCAATCCCTCAGAGCTTTGGGTCAAAGCATTTTCATGGTATGGCTTGAAGTACGTCGCAAAGAACTTCAATGCGGTAAGAATGTCCGATCAGGGATGTTTTCCTTTACTGAGAAAAGATACTCCGATCATCATTTATTTGAATCACGCCAGTTGGTGGGATCCCATGATCGGCTTGGTTGCCTGGCATCGACTATTTCAGAATCGCAAAGTTTATACACCCATCGACTCTGAAGCGCTGAAGAAGTATCGTTTTTTTTCCAAGCTGGGATTTTTTGGAGTCAAGCAGGGAACGGTTTCTGGCGCGAGACAGTTTTTGCGTCAGGCGGGAGCTGTATTGAAACTAGAAAGGAATGCGGCGCTGATCGTCACTCCACAGGGAAGATTTGTGGATGTCAGGGAGCGTCCATTAAAATTTCTCCCTGGCCTTAGCTCATTGGCAGCTCGTACATCTGGAGCTTTCATTATTCCAATGGCGGTAGAATACACTTTCTGGGACGAAAAACGACCTGAGGCGCTGATACGTTTTGGAGAAGTCTTGCAAACGGATGCATTGAAAGAGGTGAATCACACACCCGCTAAAATCCAATCTGTATTGGAGCAACGGCTTTTAGAAACCATGGATCAACTTAAAAATGAATCGCTCCAGCGTGATCCATGTCTTTTCACGAACTTGTTAAACGGCAAATCCGGTGTTTCTCCAGTCTATGACGCCTGGCGTAGTTTTCGAGCCTGGCTCAAAGGGGAACGGTTTGATGTCGCTCACAGCAAAGCCGACCCTGGTCGTAGAAATTAAATTGGATCTCTGAATCTAATAACATTGAATAACAAAAGAATATGAACTGGCAATCCTGGATCATCAGCTCTGTTGTACTTGCTGCGGCAATCCCCGGGATTGTTTTCCTCAGAAACTTTTTCCGCTATCAACCGTTATTGCGACCTCCGAGATGTAATAGAAAAATCCGGCCGGCGCTTCCTGTAGAAAAAGTTGAATGCGATGGTTGTGTTCCTGAAATCTCCATACTGATTCCGGCTCGAAATGAAGAACAGAGGTTGCCAGGGCTGTTAGATTCGATTTTGTCGCATCCAATTCAGCGCTCCTATGAGATATTGATTATGGATGACCAATCCGAAGATGGCACTGCGTCAGTCATTCAACAATATCATCTCAAAGATCCTGCGATCCAAAAAATCAACGGCATTCCACTCCCAAAAGGTTGGTGTGGCAAACAGTGGGCTTGTTGGAACCTCGCTCAAAAAGCGCAAGGCAAATGGCTGCTCTTTATCGACGCAGATGTCAGACTCAGTTCAGGATCGATCGACAAGTGTGTTCAGTCAGCTGAACTTTCGCAAGCTGCATTGATCAGCGGGATTCCACGTCAAATCACCGGATCATTTCTTGAGCGGCTTTGTATTCCGTTGATTCACTTTGTCCTGTTGAGCTTCTTGCCTATCTGGCGCATGCGACGATCAACTCATCCTTCATACGCTGCAGGCTGCGGACAATGGATCCTGGTTCGCTCCGACGCATACCATCAGTCCGGAGGTCATCGAGAAATTGCTGGTTCACTCCATGATGGGATCCAATTACCTAAAACTCTGCGTCGGTCTGGATTTAAAACAGATTTAATCGATCTCACCCCGCACGCTTCCTGTCGAATGTACCAGTCATCGAAAGAAGTCTGGGAAGGTTTAATGAAGAATGCGAGCGAGGGACTCGGCTCCCCAGGCAGGATAGTTCCCATCACGCTGATACTTTTTGCTGGACAGATTGCGCCGTGGATTTTGCTGCTGTTTTGGGATTCTATCAGTTTGGAATGGAAACCGTATTCCATTACAGCGCTGATATTTGCGATCTTCCCAAGATTACTGGCATCCTGGAGATATCGTCAGGGTTGGACCAGCGCCTGGTTTCATCCGCTGGGAATCGCCGTGTTTCTGACCATTCAATGGGTATCGCTATGGAGAAGCTGGAATGGAATTCAATCCACATGGCGTGGACGGTCATATTCGCAAAATGCACTTGCTTCAAATCAGACGAACCAATCCAAAACAAAGAGTGGGGCCATTATTTAAACCCCACTGGGACTGTGATAGCAGCAGCGTTCTTTCTGATTGTTGAAGTTGAATATTCAGATTAAGCGCCCTCTAAAAACAGTCCGAAGCCAACCTGTTTAATCTGTAGATCCTGCTGTTTTGTTTTGGACAGGATCTACAAGACTAGCAGGAATAAATCAGGATGATTTGTTCTTGCAGCTGGAAAAGCCAAGCGGCAGATAAGCCGGACACCATCCCAAGAGAGCAGTCAGAAGAGGAACAGCTCCCACAGCTCCCCACCAGGATTTGAAATAAAAACCAGCTCCGATCACGGCCAGACCTACCACAACTCTGAGAACTCGATCAATTGAACCAACGTTTTGTTTCATAACGATATAGCTATTAACAGATATATTGTCAATTAGTCAAACTGATTTTTGAATTATTTTAAATCAGTTGATTTAATTATTGGCGGTGATCAGGGGATATCATGAAAAAACGCTTTCAAAGTTGAAAGCGCTTGAATGGTTTGGGGTATGAACCTGTGGGATTACCGAAACCAGGGAGGTTAATCCTTCAGCTCATGTTCACAAGGGTAAACGCCTTTAGTGAATGAGTTGAATCCGTAGAATGTAGGATTGTATTCCCCAACATAATCGACATCAGCGCTGGCCGGGATTTGGTTTTCCATGTTCAACCCCCAATAGCATGCGTTGACAAAGAACCGACGCAGATCTTCGCTTTCCAGGTCAACGGAAGCTCCCATGGTTGTGGCAATCACTCGGTTGGTGTTGCCGGATTCACCTGTGTATTCACGCACCCAGGCGACCGGCATCATTGGATCATTCTTCCGATTCTCAACAGGCGGGTCTTCCGGGCTCATTCCCTTGAGAACTGCTCCATACAAAAGAACTTTTGAATTCTCAGGCAGTGAACGAATGCCGTACACATCAGTTGGACCCCAAACATCTTCCACGCCTTTCAGAATGGGATGACATTTTTCGTCTTCATTAATCACACCCCGAGTACTTTCACCTTTGTGGATTCCGTGGTGGTTAACCCAGGTTTCTCCGAGGACCTGTTTTCCAAAACCACCCGGCCATTTTGAACTTCTCCAACTCCAGTGAGCATATGGGCTGTCTGGATTACGGCTGTAACTGAAGGCATGTGTGGAAGTGCGAAGTCCGAATACCGGCTTTCCTGAATTCAGAAACTCCACGATATATTTCATGTCCTCATCCGGTAGCTCGCGAAATCTTGTAAACAACACCATCATGTCCGCTGTTTCCAAATGGAATAATCCCGGGATATTCGTTTGATTGTTGGGATCAATCTCTCCTGTTAACGGATCTTGTGAGAACAACACCGTGCAATCAAATCCGTGACGCTGAGAAAGAATTTTTGCCATCATCGGCATTCCCTCTTCTGAACGATATTCTTCATCGCCTGAAATGAAAACAATGTGCTTGCCTTTCCCTGGCCCTTCAGCCCCTGAATAATGCACCCATTTTCCTGCTTGTGCTGACAAACTCAAACCAAGGAGAGTCGCAGCGATTATACAATTCTTTATATTCATCATTTTTATACTTTACTACACAATTAGATGGATCTTCCGGACATTGGATTGTTCAATATCTTACCGGATAATCTCCTCATTGAGAAGCCCGGATCTGATTGATTTGAAACCTCTTACATGCGTTGCCGATATTGCTAATTGCTTGAGAATCAAGGTAATACAAAGTAATACTTTTTAAACTTCCATTGCCGCGACTTTAAAAAATGCCCTATGCTGGAGAGTGATGGGCAAAAAACAGGAAACGGACATGATTTGCTTTCGAAGCCCGGAAGCATTGACTGCCAGACTGGATGAGTACGCGACAAGGTATGATATACCTCGCTCTCTTCTGGTACGCCATGCCGTGGTTGCCCTGATCAGTCAGCTGGATAAAACCCAACCATATTTAGTCATCCCTCCTGGTTTTGAAGTGAAAATACAAGTCACTCCAAAAGAACGGAAGGTCAGATCAGAGATACCGGAGAAAAACTCTCCGATATGGAACGAAGATACAGATTCTGAAAAATATGGGAAAGATAATCCTCCGCAATCATGATAATTTCCTGATTGCACGCCGCGTCGTTTTGGGGATCCTGTTCAAGTCGAAATCCACTTTCCTGAAATTGCTGAGTCCCCAGTTATAAGCTGAATAGATGTGAGCGGCGGTTGGCGGCCTCCCCATGAGTCTTTCCAGTCTGTACTCAAGTACTTTTAAATAGCATTTCGCATACGCGCGACTCCTCTCCGGATGCATCACTCCACTGTGATAATCCCAAACCGGTAGTCCATGACGGCGTCTATATTCAGTCGCATCCTTCCAGGCCAGTTTTCCCATTTGAAAAACCCCCAAACTCCGGCCATTGTCTCCCACTAAAAATTTTCCTCCTGACGATTCAATCAAAGCAATACGATCCAATAGTTCTTCCGTCACCACAGTAGCTTCCAATTCAGCGGCCTGGGAGGTGTTCGGTTGGGCAATAGAGACAGAGATAGAGCCTGCCAACGCCCACACATATAAGCGTTTCAATAATCTCATGATATTTTTATTTTTGGTATTTACCTTCTCTGCTTTCCAATCAGCCATCGTCTCTGCCAATTTTAGACACCTGAGCCCCTGGAGTCTGATCATCTTTACTTAACGACGTCTGTCTGAAAACCATCCACATTTTATTCATAAGCAGACATAGCGCCAGTTCTTAGTTTTCAGAATGAAAAGCGCATCAATAAAGCGCTGTTTTCAAAATGAATCAAGGGATCCACTCTTGTTTTTTTAAATCGAGATTCTGTTTCAGGCGCTTTAAGTTATATGTATGGTTCGACGCGTATTTGATTGACTCATTCAACAAAAATCGCTTCGAGTGAAGTTTACCTGATCTTAAATAGTTGACCCTGTTAGATTAAGGTCCGAAAAAATAATCATGTCTGAAGATAATAACAACACCGCCAACACCTCAGCAACTGCTGTGATTAATACATCAGCCGGAGCTATGAAAATCAAATTCTGGTCCGATGTAGCCCCAAAAACGGTTAAGAATTTTTTGAAACTGGCCAGTGAAGGATTCTACAACGGCACCGCTTTCCACCGAATCGTCGAAGGATTTATGATCCAGGGCGGCGACCCGCTGAGTAAAGATCCAGATCATCCCCGCGTCGGAACAGGCGGCCCAGGGTATATGATCCCTGCCGAATTCAACGACCGTCCACATGTTCGAGGTGTCCTTTCCATGGCGCGTTCCCAGGATCCAAATTCCGCCGGAAGCCAGTTCTTCATCTGTCTGGCGGACGCTCGGTTCCTGGACCGGCAATACACTGCGTTTGGTGAGTTGATTGAAGGCGACGATGTGCTCGGAGCGATTGGATCCACCCCAACTACCATGGGAGCAGGCGGCGAGCGGAGCAAGCCGGTGAATCGAGTGGAAATCACATCCGTAGAAGTTAGCTCCGACTGAATCTATCCACATCAGGACGTAAGCAGTCCCGGGAATCGCTTTATTTCTATTTATGGCTGAACCTGACCTGGAACAAATTGCACAAATCCTGAAACAACTGGGCTGCCCACCAGAAAAAACAGACGAAATGGCCGTCATGCTCGATAAACGGGCGCGCCAGCTCGCTGATGGCAAAGGACGATCCTATGAAGAAGCAATGGCTCATTTGATCAGTCTCATGCAAAAAGGTTGGGCTGCTCAGGGAAATTCCTGAATTCCCTCTCCGTTGCCGTTAGATCTGACCGATTATTTCAGATCTAACGGCGCCAAAAGACTTTCCTGTCTGACAGCATTCAACAAATTAATGATACAACCTTGGAAAAGTGTCGGCTCGAAAGAGCTGGGCAATTACCGGATCTTTAACGTGCTCGGAAAGCGTCGTATATCTCCGCGCACCGGAAAAGAGCATGAGTTTTACATCCTCGATACCATGGACTGGGTAAATGTCGTGGCGCTGACTCGGGATCGTGAACTTGTGCTGGTCGAGCAATACCGACACGGAACGGAGGAAGTAGAGCTGGAGTTGCCGGGTGGCATCATGGATCCGGAAGATGGCAGTCCATTAATTACTGGAGCGCGCGAACTTCAGGAAGAAACCGGATACACTGGCGGTCCTGCGGTTTTGCTGTCATCAGCTCCAGCAAATCCGGCGATCATGAACAACACGTTTCACTGCGTTTATGTTCCCGATTGCGCTCTTTCACATGATCTCGAACTTGATCACGCAGAAGATATCTCTACCCGTCTGGTCCCGATCGAACAGTTGAGTGAACTAATCCGCAATGGGCAACTGCGACATCCTTTAATGATTACCGCAGCGCTGCACTTTTTTCGTCATACCGGGGAGGATCCTCGCCTTTTATTGGGCTAAATAAAATCCTCGGAACCACGGTCCAGGTTGGTCGCAGTTCTGGTCCTTACCTTCAGCGTGGTTCCTCCTGCGACTCAATAGTCGTAAAGTCCACCGTCATGGGAGTAGGCGCCACCGCCAAAACCACCTCCCATTCCCTCTTCGTCGCCACCCATAAAATCTCCCAGAACATCGCCCATATCTTCCTCGATTTTTTCCGGATCTTCCCCTGCTTCCAGTCGCCTGATTGCGTCGTTCATTTCCTTGGGCATCGCCTCCGGTGGCAACATTTCCTGCATCTTGCGCATCATGTGCGCCATGTGTTTGGGATTATTCTCATCCATGTGCGCCATGTCCCGCTCCAGCTCGGCCATGGCCCGCATCATCTTGGGATTGTCAAAATCGATGTCTCCCATCGGATCCGGACCATCCTCTCCGCCATCACCGTCATTTGAATCGGATTTGGAGGCTCCTTTGATTGCAGCAAACTGGCTGACTTTTTTTACCAGTTCAGGATTGCCGCATTTAGGACACGTCGGAATACCTTCGGGCTGAATTCTTTTGGAAAGAAAACTGAAGATCTTCCGGCACTTGGGACAGGCAAACTCGTAAATTGGCATAAATTTCGTAGATTTTACGTCTGGGTCAAAGCTGTTGTTCAATGATCAACTGACAGCAACGCCAATAAAAAGCCGCATCGCTTTTTGTTGTCAATAATGTCTCTAACCTTTCATGGTTTCGCATTACAATGAAGTCGATGAGAGTTTGGATCATAGCTACTGGAAATGCGCACAAGCTGGAAGAAATTCAATCCATGATGCCGGATCAGACGAACCATGTGGTTGGGTTGAAATCTTTTCAAGGCGTTCCTGATGTCATCGAAGACGCCAACACTTTTGAAGGCAACGCCGCCAAAAAAGCAATGGGACTGGCCGAATGGATCGAAGAGGAAGGGCGAGCGCAGGCGATACAGGTTTTGGAGTCCTTTCTTCATCTGGATCCACCCGCAGAATTCTGGGCTTTGGCGGATGATTCCGGGCTGGAAGTAGATGCGTTAAATGGCGCTCCCGGTGTGAAATCAGCAAGATATGCCGCCGCTCCTGGTACTTCCGGAAACGCGCCGGATGGAGCTAATAACGAGAAACTCCTCAGGGAACTGGCAAAACATTCCGATCGCAAAGGGCGTTTCCGTTGTGTTCTCGCAGCAGTGAGATTGAATCATTTCCCAAATCACAACCCTTCGCAGCCAGGGGCTGGCGACATCATTTACTACAGTGGATCGTGCGAAGGAACTCTTGCCGAAAGAGCATCCGGCAGTGAAGGGTTCGGGTATGATCCTTTGTTCATACCGGATGGCTTTGATCAATCCTTCGGTGAGTTGGGTGAATCAGTGAAAAGTAAAATCAGTCACCGTTCCAAAGCTTTGCAGGCGCTGATCGCTGATTTCTCCAAATAGTTGGAGTTGAGCAGAATTTAATGATCCCGACCACTTAAAGCGCTGTAGATCAGAGCGATCTGCATTTCTAAATCTTCAGCAAATAACCACCCGCAGCGCTCAAAGCCACCACCAGCCACGGCGCTGTTTTCCAGAAATACAAACCGACAAACAGAGCCAGCCCGAAAGCCAGTTGTCTTGGATCATGGATCGCTTTGGTCCAGACCGGATGATACAGCGCTGCAAAAAGCACTCCGACAACGGCAGCATTCATTCCTGACAAAACTGACTGAACCGTCGCCTGTTTGCGCAATCGATTCCAGAAAGGAAAAATCGCAATCACGAGTACCAATCCGGGAAGAAAAATCCCAATCGTCGCTACCACAGCTCCAATCCACGCTCCACCCACCCAACCTTCACCGGCCAAAGTTCCAAGGTAAGAAGCGAAAGTAAATAGTGGACCAGGAACTGCCTGAGCCACTCCGTAGCCAGCCAGAAAAGCATCCTCTGAAACCCAACCGGGAGGAACCATTTCCTGCTCAATCAACGGCAGCACGACATGACCTCCACCGAACACCAGTGATCCGACCTGATAGAACTTCGAGAACAAACCAGTCACAGAAGCCTCTGTCTTCCCTCGCCCCACCAGAGCTAATGCCAGTAAGCTCACGAACAAAATCAACGCCATCGCCCCGGTCCAGGCGGGTGTTCGACCGAGTTTCAGTCCCTTCCCTTTGGAAGGCTCCGACTTGGGTGGAAGTCTGAAAATCCAGCCTATCCCTCCGCCCACAGCCAGAACAACTATAGGTCCCAGGTGATGAGGAAACGCCAGAAGGAATGCAGCCGCCAAAGTTGCCAAAGTCGCCCGCAGACGATCAGGACAAAGGGCTTTGGACATTCCTAAAGCCGCCTGCGCCACCACAGCGACGACAGCGATCTTTAGTCCATTCAACCAATGAGCAGAATCTGCATCCCAGTCAGCGCCCAATGACAAAATCCCGTACGCAAAAGCCGTCATGAAAATCGCAGAAGGCGCCGTAAATCCCAACCAGGCGGCGACTCCTCCTTTCAGACCTCCCCGATACAATCCAATCGCAAAACCGGTCTGGCTGCTGGCCGGACCGGGCAGGAACTGACACAATGAAATCAAATCCGCCAATGTCTTTTCATCCAACCACTTGCGCCGCACCACAAACGCTTCCCGGAAAAAACCTAAATGCGCTACCGGACCTCCAAAGCTGGTCAGCCCAAGTTGCAGAAAAACCCAGAAGATTTCTAAAAAGGAAGATTTGTTCCTGGATTGGAAAAAAAATAAGTTCATTCTTATCCATTCTTAAAATTTTTAATCCTGAATTTCTAATTATTAATTAATTCAATTCCAATGCCTCTGTGACTTCTTCCAGAGGTGTGATTTAAGTTGGGTGGTGTCTCAGTCCCAGCTCGACGAGTGGAGCCGGCTTTTGAAGTGGCCTGAAACGTAAATAGTCACCCTTTTTGAGAGGGCAAAATCCGGGGGCAAAATCTGGGTGTCAAAGATTTTGAAAGATTTTTTGCACTGGTTATTTCTTTTGACCCTTATCGCTGACTGTGAAAATGTTTCGATGCGTTTCGTGCCCTGAACGCTCAGGGAGGCGCCTCCTGCCGAACGGATCAAATCCCTGGTGCAAGAGTTTTCTCAGGACCATGCAATCCGACTCAACTGAATCAAACCAAACATCCCAGACCGCCACAAAGCCCGAACGGCGAAGTTGGTGGTCAGCTGACTTTCCTTGGAACCCCGGTCGATTTCCTTTCTTTTATGGGTGGATCATTGTCGTCGTTGGTTCTATTGGAATCATCATGAGTATCCCAGGGCAGACGATGGGGGTCAGTGTATTCACTGAGCCTTTGTTGGAAGCTCTGGGAATCAGCCGATTGCAACTGAGTCTGGCTTACATGATTGGCACGATGGCGAGTGGGTTTCTGATGCGACGAGGAGGGCGTGCGCTCGACCGGTGGGGAGCAAGAAAGACAGCCTGCTTTTCATCGTTGGCTTTGGGAATATGCCTGATTTTTCTTTCGATACTCGACCGTCTGGCAACCTGGAGTCAGTTAGGGTGGATCAGCGCCATGGTTCTGGCAGTCATTGGATTCTTTGGAATACGCTTCACCGGTCAGGGCATGTTGACCATGGTTTCCAGGGCGATGATCAGTAAATGGTTCGAACGTCGCCGTGGACTGATCATGTCCTTCAGTGGTGTCGTTGTTTCCTTTTGTTTTTCCATAGCTCCACGTGGTTTGGGGGGATTGATTGATGACTTTGGATGGCGCGGAGCCTGGTGGATTCTGGCAGCAGTAGCTATTTTTCTGATGGCCCCGCTGGCCTGGTTGACATTTCGAGACAACCCGGAAGAGTGCGGGCTGAGAATGGATGGTGAGACTCCTGAGAATACACCCGATTTTGACGGCAACAAAAATGTTGAATCGAAAGAGATCACTGAAAATTCCGCCACTACAACGTCATCGCCCGCCAAACAAGACACCCGGAAGACTCACCCATCCCAGTCAGCGCCCGCTCAGATCAAGTTTGCTCTGAAACGGGATTACACCGCTCCAGAAGCGATTCGAACCCTGGCTTTCTGGGTGTTTAACTGCCTCGTGGCTTTATACGGTCTCATCGCCACCGCATTTACATTTCATATTGAAGCAGTCGGTGGTGAAATGGGTTTGGATCGAGATCAATCACTCGGGATTTTCTTCCCTATCGCTGTGGTCACGGTCGGATTTAATTTTCTGGCCGGATGGTTAAGTGACCGGTTTCGTCTCAAATGGCTGGGGATTCAGATGGGTTTCTGGATGATCCTTGGCATGGGCGGTATGTTGTCCATGCCCGGACCAATCGCATGGTGGGTCTGGATCGTAGGTTTTGGCGCTGCTCAGGGATTTTATGGAGTTCTGATAGGAGTGGCTTGGCCACGAATGTTTGGACGGCGCCATTTAGGAGAAATCAGCGGTATCAATATGTCCACAATGGTTTTCTCCAGCGCTCTTGGACCGATCCTTTTCAGTGTCTCTCAGCGTTATACCGAGAGTTTCCAGGCAGGCATTCTGACTTGTTGCGGCGCGGCTTTGATCTTGTTCCTCTTATGCTTCTGGGCGAAAAATCCACAAGAGGATGAAACCTGATCCGAGTCCATCCTTACCCTGGAGTCAGATCCTTATTTCCTGGTTTTTAATTCACTCAAAAATTCCACCAGATCCACCAGTTCCTGTGTGGTCATGGTCTGCTGCAATCCCGCCGGCATCATCGAAATGGCTTCAGTGGATCGATCCAGAAGCCTTTCTTTTTCATACGGTGTGGTAATTCCACCGGCCATCCCCAGTACAATTTGCTGATCCGTCTCGCTGACAATGATCCCCGTTGCCGTATCTCCACTATCCAGGGTCAAAGTGGTGGTTTCATAGCCGAAGGAGACTCCTGCATTTGGATCCAATATAGCCGCATAGAGCGCATCCTTACCTAATTTGGAGCCGATTTCAGTCAGCGCCGGACCAAAAGCTGCGCCTTGATCTCCAACTTGATGACATAACGCGCACAATGACTCGGCCCGATAAAACACCTTTTCCCCATTCAGCGGATCTCCGCTGAGCTGAATCAACTCCTCAATCGGCGGCAAGGGTTCGGTATTTTTAGAGGGAGGCAATGGCAAAATCTCAGAAGCTTCGGCGCGGACCGACTCCCATTGTGAGCGGTTTAATAACGAGGCCGTTCTAAGCCGGACAGATTTTGGTAAATTCCCTTGTTTGGCTAAATCTAACAACCATTCAGATCCCTGCTCATATTTTGTCAGCCCCTCAACGGCCTGGGTGAGGCCTTCTGCGGTGGTTTCAGGCTGGTTAAGGATCCACTTCAAAACCCAAACCGCCTCTGAGCGTCCGGAATTGCCGAATGCTTGCGCCCAGGCTGGGTGATTCTCCTTTGGGGTAACTTTTAGAATCTCCTTGATTGCCGCCTCTGACTCCAGGAGTAGCAACAGTCTGGCCGCTTCAGCTTTGGAGTTGGCGTCCAAATCTGAAACGATCATTTGCGCCAGGTTAGAACCCTGACCCTGAATTTCAAATTTGCGTACCAATTCCAGATATTCTGGCTGACCCTGAACCGCTTCCGCTACTTCTCGGGCTTTTGCTGCCAGGGCTGGGTTTCTTTTTACCTGTTCCGCAGGCAATCGCTTCAACGCTTCAAGAACTCTTCCAACCCCCGGCTGTTGCTGGTTTTTCGCCATGACCGATGCGGTTCCAGTTCCTGAAATCAGCATCAAAACCAGAACCAGACTCCAACCGAGAGTAACGGCCAGTCGGGTGTTCGTTGCTCCTGTATAATTTGTCCTGTGAATCATTCGATGGTCTGTTTTACCTGATTGAGTTGGACAACCTCAAAATTTTTTCTATCTGGATTTGAAGAAAGTGTTACAGCCCGGCGCCGGATCCTGAATGCCTAATTAAATGAGATTCAATTATTTACATAAAGACAAGAGTGGTAATTACGCTTTGTTTCAAGATGCCAGGATCTCCTAAAAACACTTATTTCAAGGGTTTAAAGTGGGTTTTAGATTGAAAATCAAAGGCCGGATTAGCATAATCTGGGCGTCCCCTATTATTCACAGTATGCCGTGGGCTATCCCTCATGGCGCTGAAGAATGCAGGAGATGTGTGCGGGGACGGAAGCCGATCAGCCGAATCTGCCTCCGTCCCCCTGTTTCCATGCAATAACCCAAGCTAGATTGCATGGAATAAACAACGAGGCCCACCTCAGCCTGAAGTGGGCCTCGTCATTACTTCTGACGGTAATCAAAAAAAGAGGTTTCATCAAAATTCATTTTTTTCTCCGTTTTTTTTTTCTGCCATGGAAGATAGGGGCAGTCCTTGAAATCAAAAGGCGTTACGTGATTCATCCATGAAAGTCACCTATAATTGGCTCAAACAGTATGTGCATTTCGATTGGTCAGCCGAAGAACTGGCAGACAAGCTGACCATGATCGGTCTGGAAGTAGAAGGTATGGAAACTCTTCGCCCTCCTTTCCAGAATGTGGTCGTCGCAAAAATCCTGTCATCAGATCCACACCCCAATGCGGATAAACTCTCCGTATGCCAGGTCCAGGACAGCGCAGACCCTGAATCGCGCCGTCAAATCGTTTGCGGCGCCAAGAATTACAAGGTCGGCGACCGCGTCCCTCTGGCTTTACCCGGATGCGAAATGCCCACTCCCGCAGGTGAAAAACCTTTCGTGATCAAGGTCGGCAAGCTGCGTGGTGTGGAATCACAGGGAATGATGTGTTCCGGCAAGGAACTGGGAGTTAATGAGGATGCCGCCGGTCTGTGGATCTTACCCGAAACAGCGGAAATCGGCGCGCCTTTGGCTAAATTCCTGGGGGTTTCCCAGGAAACGGACATTGTTTACGATCTGGAAGTCACCCCTAACCGCCCGGATTTAAATAGTGTTATCGGTATCGCTAGAGAAATCAGCGCGTTGAATGGCTCCCTCCTGGAAATGCCATCTCTGGACGTTCCCGCCGAACGCCAGAGCGAAGCGCCCACTTCCGATAAGGTCAGTGTGACTGTTGAGGATAAGATCCTTTGTCCGCGATACACAGCTCGTTATATTGAAAATGTTAAAATCGGCCCCAGCCCGGACTGGTTGAAGTCTACTCTCGAAAAAGTCGGTTTGCGTTCGATCAACAACGTAGTGGATGTGACGAACTTCGTCATGCTGGAAACAGGCCAGCCTTTGCATGCCTTTGACGCCCGGCAAATTGCTGCTGGAGATTCGGTCGATCATGCGATCGTTGTCAGACGCGCGACTGACAGAGAGGCTTTCACGACTCTGGACGGAGAAAAACACGAGCTGAAGAGTTCTGATTTGTTGATTGCTGATCCCGAGAAAGGGGTCGCCCTGGCCGGTGTTATGGGTGGCGAAAACAGCGAGGTTTCTGATTCCACAACAAATGTGATCCTGGAAAGCGCCTATTTCCAGCCTCAAGGTATCCGAGCCACATCTAAAGCGCTGGCTCTGCGCACGGACGCTTCATACCGCTTCGAACGCGGAGCCGATCCTGGAGCGCCGGAGTGGGTCAGCCGCAGAGCCGCTCAATTGATCACTGAAACAGCCGGAGGCAAGATCCTGGAAGGCATTGTGGATTCCTGCCCAATCGCCCCCGAACGCACAGAAATCACTCTCCGTCACCAGCGCACCGATGCGCTCCTGGGGATTTCTATTCCTGCGGACCAATCTGTTGGCTACTTGCGCCGTCTGGAAATGGATGTACTGGAAGAAACTCCAGAAAAAGTACGCGTTCTGGCCCCCACTTTTCGCGTCGATCTAAAGCGTGAAGTGGACCTCATCGAAGAGGTCGCCCGCTTGTTTGGGATCAATGAAATCCCTTCCACACCTCCGAGGTTGTCCATCGGTGAAAATGAGTACGATGCTCAATTTGATCAGATGGACCACGCACGCAAAATCATGGAAGGACTGGGATTCTACGAGACCCAGGGGCAAACACTGATCGGTAAACCAGCGGCTGAACGAGCTGTCAATAGCGCGGAAGTCGTCCATCTGGCTCACCCCTTGAGCGCTGAGATGGATGTCCTGCGTCCTTCGATCCTGCCCGGAACTCTGGACGTTCTGGCTCACAACGCTCGCAAAGGTCAGCATAATAATCGATTTTATGAAATCGGCAGGGTGTTCCTGAAAAATGAAGAAGGTTCTTCAGAAGAATCGCTCCGCTTGTCCATTGCCATGACCGGCGCCAGAAACCCTGGATTCTGGTCCGGTGATAACAGGGACGAATCGTGCGACATTTACGATCTCAAGGGCGCTGTGGATGAGTTTCTGGAACGGTTTGGCGTGTATGGGATCCGTTTCGTCGCTCAACCTCAGTCCACCGATGAGGAGTCCATGAAAAAAGCCCTGTTTATTGAATCCGCTGAGTTAAGGATGGGTAAACAGTGCATCGGCCGCATCGGAACGATTTCTCCCTGGATCCAGAAGGAAATCGACGCCAGATCGTCCATTTACATGGCGGAGCTGGATCTGGGAGTACTGCTTCAACGCAGGGCCGGATCTCGATCATTCAAGAAACTGCCGAATTTCCCGGCAGTGCAGCGTGACATCGCGATGTTTGTGGACGAGTCGGAGACGCACGAATCCATTTCCAAGGCGATTCAGCAAGCTAAAGCGCCATTTCTGGAGTCGGTGGAGTTGTTTGACGTATTCCGTGGAGACACAGTTCCTGAAGGACAACGCAGTGTCGCCTATGAACTCACTTATCGCAGTCCAGATAAAACCCTGACTGACAATGAAGTTCAACAGTCCCACGAAAAAGTCCTGAAGCAACTGCGAGCAAAAGTGAAGGGAACAATTCGAGAATAACGGCTCACAATGTTCTTGAAATCGGGATTCGGTGCGGATCCCGATTTCGTTTTATCGGCAAGTGGAAATCAATCAGGAAAAGGGAGCGTTTGGCGGACTTGGAGGGTTTTGTGGGTTAGGCGCCATGCGTACCTGAAGCGGGATGGTTTTTTCGTGATTTCCATCCCAATAAACATGAAACGCGTACTGGCCGGCTTTTGGAAACTTGAGTTGCTGGATGTTCAGCACGAAATTCCTGGCCAGAAAACTGGTGATATCCCCCATATTGACGCGAATCGGAATCTCAATGTTCGTCATCACACTGCCGCCGTCTTCATCCACCAGATTCATTTTCAGCTTGTGCGATCCCTCTTCATGAGGCTCAAAAACGATCCGCAACGCAATCGAACATTGTGGATGAACGGCTGGTAGCTTTTTGGAGATAATCGTGTCAAAAGCGCCTAAAACACTCAATTTACCACCATAATCCGCAGCTGCGTCACATAATACCGCCAGTTGTATATTCATAATTTTAAGTAACTCGAACCGCGTTTAGACAACCGCTAAACCGTCCGGGAATCAAAACTTTTTTGCCATTGTTTGCCGGGTCCAGGTTGTGTAGTGTCAGCCTGATCAAAACCGATACCGCCTGGAGCGGTTCAAATGAATTCAATTCGAAATGGATCTTTTCGCTTCCTCGTCAGTCCCTGAACTCTCCCGCAACCTGCTGGATTCCTACCAGCGCGTGGGCGGCATCAATCACCTGGATGGTGTCAACCTGCCTTCACGGGCAGCCGTGGCATCAATCACTGAAGACCTGATGAAACTGCTGTTCCCTGGATTTTTTGATGATCAGATGTGGCATTCCTCAAAAGTTGAAGAGGATACCGTCCGGCTCATGGCCTCGATCATCCCCAGACTCCAGGCCGAGATTCAAAAAAGCCTCTATTACCAGCCACCTGAAGGTCTGCCCGAAAACGAAATCGAACAGCAATCCAGAGCCTGGACGATTGAATTCCTGCATAAATTGCCACAGATCCGTGAAGTTTTAAAAACGGACGTCGAAGCAGTGTTTGACGGAGATCCGGCAGCCGTGAGCCGGGAAGAGGTGATTGTCGCTTACCCCTTCATAGAAGTCATTTCAGCCCAAAGACTGGCTCATGAATTGTATAACAAGAAAATCGCTCTGATTCCTCGGATCATGACCGAGTGGGCGCACAGTCGAACCGGTGTCGATCTTCATCCCGGAGCATCCATCGGGCCCTACTTTTTCATTGATCACGGCACAGGAGCGGTCGTGGGGGAAACCTGCATCATCGGTGAACGTGTCAAGATTTACCATGGAGTGACTCTGGGAGCGCGTTCGACTTCCGGAGGACAACAATTGCGCGGAGTTAAACGACATCCAACAATTGAGGATTGTGTTACTGTCTATCCCGGGGCGACAATTTTAGGAGGGGAAACCATCATAGGAGCGCGGTCTACGATCGGCGGGAACGTTTTCCTGCTCGAAAGCGTGCCACCTGATTCACTGGTAGTGAGCGAGGATGTACAGGTATCAGTAAAAACCAAACCCAAGCGTGCTGATTCCAGGAAGTGCACAATTTAGATAAGCTGGATCCGCCGCAAGCGAACTGCACATATCATAATCATAATGTTCGGTGAATCAGCCATGTTCCTGACACTGGGAATCACCCTGGTGGTCTTTGTTGTGATGCTCTGGGAAAAAATCCCGGTCGATCAGACGGCCTTGCTTGGGCTTTGCATTCTGTTGCTGACTGGCATTCTGACACCCGAAGAAGCGTTTCAGGTTTTCTCCAACGAAGCAGTGATCACTGTCGCGTCGATGTTTGTGCTCAGCGCTGCGCTGGATCGAACGGGCGCGATTGATCAGGTGGGGCAATGGATGAATCGATTGCCTGCTAAAAACGAATTTCAACTACTTTGCTGGGCGCTGCCGATCGTTGCCCTTTGTTCTGCATTTATCAATAATACACCTGTAGTTGTTGTATTCATGCCTGTATTAATAGGACTGGCAGCCAGGCGGGGTTGGACCTCTTCCAAGCTGTTGATGCCACTCTCCTTTGCGGCGATCTTTGGTGGCACCTGCACATTGATTGGCACTTCCACCAACATCCTCATCAGCGCAACTGCGCATTCCCATGGAGAACCTGCGCTGGGAATGTTTGAGCTGGCGCCGATTGGATTGATCCTCACCATTGTGGGTTTGATTTATTTACTCACATTCGGATGGAAAGCATTACCGGACCGTGAAACGCTCAGCGAACTCATTCAGGATGGCGCTGATTCAAAGGAATACCTCACCGAAGCCGTGATTCAGGAAGATTCACCACTGGTGGGAAAAACGCTCAGTGACAAAGTTGCCAGTTCACTTAAATCAGTCCGACTCCTGGACGTACGCCGGAACGGAGAAACAGTTGTCGGGGCGTTGAACGAACTGGCGCTGCAACCGGGAGATGTCTTGCGGGTGATTGGCGGATTGGATTCAGTCATTAAAATCAAAGAAGCCAAAGGAGTTGAGTTTAAACCTTCTACACAACTCGGACTCGAAGCCGTTGGACAACAAAAGGCGAAAATCGTTGAAACCGTTATCGGCCCTAACTCAGAACTCCTGGGGAAGAGCGTGAAACAAATCAACTTCCGTCAACGGTTTGGGGCGCTGATCCTGGCGATCCACCGGCATGGAGTCAACATACGACAGAACTTCGAACAAGTTCGGTTGAGATTTGGGGATACACTGCTGCTGGAAGGATCTGAAAACTCGATTCAAAAACTCTCCAACAACCGAAACTTCCTGCTGCTATCGGATCCGGCGTTGAAAGAAAAACGCACTCATCGCGCATGGGTTGCTGTATTGGTCACGGCGCTGGTCATTGTTTTATCCCAGATTCAAAGCGAGATTCCCTTTTCCGGGCTTGCGTTTTCCGGCGCAACACTCGTGACGCTGTTGGGATGCCTCGACACAGAAGACGCCTATCGAGCGGTGCAATGGCGTGTGATTTTTTTGATACTGGGAACACTCGGACTTGGAGTGGCATTGGAAAAAACTGGCGGAGCGGAATGGATGGCGGAAGGGATCTTAAAAGCGTTGGGAGGGTGGGGACCGAGAATCGTGTTATCCGGATTTATATTTTTGGCGGTAGCCATGACCGTATTTATATCTAACAACGCGGTAGCAGTTTTACTAACACCGATTGCTATATCCGCCGCGCATGCGATGGATGTTGATCCGCGACCATTTCTTATAGGAGTAGCAGTCGGAGCCTCGGCCAGTTTTTCAACACCGATTGGATATCAAACTAACTCACTTATATATAGCGCAGGCGGGTATTTATTTAGGGACTTTGTTAGAGTAGGCGGACCATTGACCGTGATCTTCTGGATATTGGGAAGTTGGTTGATACCGGTGATCTGGCCATTTGGGCCGTGATTTAAAAGTTGTGAAGCATACAGGGAACGTGGGGTCCCAGCTCGGCGCCCCCAGCGCCAACGGCGCGACAAGTGGGAAAATCTTTGACACCCAAAAAACTGTGAACCGGAAATCATCTGAATCCCAACGGGATTCTGGAGCACAGCCCAGGGTTGCGAGGCACGAGCTACCCTGG
>JAUIHU010000562.1 GCA_030432175.1 Verrucomicrobiia bacterium
AAACTGCCTGCCTGGAATTTGTTCATTCCAGACAGGCGCCGAGCCCCCTCACTTCTGAGTGGGGTCTGTCTGATTCAAGTATTCTTCGATATTGGTATAACCGTCGCCGTCGGCATCTGAAGCGCTGTCCCAGGACAAGTCCGCTTTCGGGTTAAATGTCTTTTCCCATTCGTCTGGCATGCCATCCTGATCAATGTCGTCAGGAGGAGTTGTGGATTGCATTGACAACCACCCTCCTACTTCTGTCTGGCTCGAAATAATACCGTCTTTGAATGTTGTATTTCCGGAACATACTTCGCGGATGATGCGTTCGTCATGCGCATCTTGCTTCGGCAGAATGGCTCCCGCATGAACCAGGACCTTCTCATACGCTACTTCTGCTGAGTCCGTTACAACAGGAGCAAAATTGAATGGCTGTTCCACCATGACCGATTCTCGCAAAAGATCTGAGGAATCAATGGTCACCAAGTCCACTCCCTTTCTGACACCTCTCCCAGTTTCAAGCACATTCCCTGATACATACCATTTTCCGAACGAGCCATCATCCAGGCATTGCATTTTAACGACAGAAGCAAGTTCTCGTGAAGCGGGTCCTGCCTTATAGTAATTATTGACGACATTGATACTTTCAGGACGTCCGTCCAGTCGGCGTTTTTGCCAGTTAAATATGACATTGTTTCGAAAATCCAGATGAATGGTTGGATTGCTGGTCTCCCCGGCAATACTTGGATTGCGACCAGCGTGATTAGCGAAAAGGTTGTGATGGTAGGTAGTGTTCTCGCCCCCAAGCGATGCGGCAAAACCATGACCGTTCCGTAATGGCGAATTATTCAACGATTCAGATATCAGACACCATTGGATGGTCAGGTTTTTGGTCCCATGGTAAGTGTTGACGCCTTCATCCAATGTCCAACTCACTGAACAATGGTCGACCATGACATTTTCTGCGTACGAGATATCTAGACCGTCGAGCAGTTTTCCAGCTTCATCACCCAATCGAATCCTTATGAAACGAACAACCACGTGATTTGCCGAAATGTTCAACGGATACTTTCTCAAACAAATCCCATCTCCTGGCGCCGTCTGCCCCGCTATGGTGATATATGGGTGCAGAATCCTCAATGTGGATTGCAATTCAATCGTGCCGGAAACTTTAAAGACTACGATCCTCGGATAATCCGCTTCAACTGCAGCTCGCAGACTTCCTGGTCCCGCATCGTTCAGATTGGTCACAAACAGGACTTTACCTCCTCGTCCACCAATCGCGTATCTTCCATAACCCTCAGCGCCAGGGAATGCCAACTGCTCAGCTCGAATGAAGTGCGATGAAATAATGCATATTGTGAAGGCTAGAATATTGCACACTTGTTGTTTCAGTTTTTTCCGTTTTCCACTCATTTCTGATCTCCGTTTTGTAGAATTTCAGTTGCTCTGCCTTTTCGATGAATTCAAGTACTCTTCCAAAGCGCTCACTCGTTGATCGATGGAAGATTCCTGTTTTACCACGTAGAACATCAGTCCATATCGAAGCCGCATCGGGGTCCCACGTTTGACCCCGATAAATGAACCGTGCGCCCTGGGACGCTGGGTGGGATTAATGACCAAGGCGCCGTAATCCCGAGCATGCCCCCAGCTCGTGGGAGTGATCGAATCGTCAGGAACTATCAGGATCCCGACGAAATCATCGTTCATCCTTCCACCATAATCCCACCATTGAGCAGTCTTGCCCCATACCTGCTTTTCATTGCGACTACCCCGACTGTTGAGAATCATTCCGTTACCGTTCTTGACTGTTAATCCCGTCGCCAATCGAACGCCTAACCCCATTTCTTCCTGATGCCCAAAAAGCAGGTGATGGTCCTCCGATAGAAATGAGGATTCCCAGAGCAAGACAGTTCCCCGAACACCTTCTTTGATTTCGACTTCAGAGAATGAATAGCGAGCAGTTTCCCGGCACACGAGAGATCCGTCCGTACCGAGCCAGTGGTTTTCTACTGAGAAGGATAGCGTGTCTTCTTTGATTACTGGCGGATCGATAAATCGTATATGTTGGACCGTGGCTTTGTTTCGCCAAAAATCATGTTCGTTCAAATCACCAAAAGCCAACCACAAACCCGGATGCATACTTGAGTGATCCATTGAGTCCATCCCTTCAACAGGGGGATGATTACGGGTAACCTTTTCACCGTTCGGAGCAAAAACGTTGGCAAAGTGAGGTCTTCGAATTTCAGGATCGGAAAAGACGTAGTCCGCCAGCTGATTTTCCCTCAGACTCAGCGATAAACGGTCTTCCTTGAACTCGACAGCAAATCCTGTTTCCGCATCGTTAAGGTCGGTTACTGCGCCTGCATCTGGAATGACCGGATCACTCTCCATGAGATACGCGACGAGGTCGTCCACGTCTTCCACTTTTAACAGCGAGGCATAGCTTGGCATCGCAGAATTCTCAGATTTGGTCCGTGAGAGGATGCGCGACTTGGGTATGATGCGCTGAGTCCCGTCGGAGAGTCCCAGATTCAGACTGAGACCGCTTTCTTCAATGAGAATCCCAGACAGGAATTCTTCTTCGGTCTCAATGTTGATCTGGTTAAAGCCTTCAGTAATCACCGCATCCGGTTCCAGAATGGATTGAATAATGTGCTTCGCTGCGCCGCGATTTGACAGATTCGCAAGTTCAGGACCAAAGGCGTTCCCATGATTTTCCAATCGGTGACACTGATAGCACCCGGCTCCTTCTTCACTGTGAAATAACCATCGGCCAGAATCAGCATTCCCTGAAGCTTCTCGCTGAAGTACAGTTTCTACTTTGGTTGGCTGTCCCGGGGATTCGATTCCCATGGGTTGAACGATCGCAATGTACATTCCTTTCCCTCCGGATTGACCATCGTCGGTATTCCCGCCGAGGGTGATTCGGCCTGCCGGGAATTCAGCGACGTGCAAACGGAAAAACCAATGATCGGCCCGAATGATTTCATCCATTGGCGTAAATCGCTCTCGAACCCACCGAGGCGGCTCGGCTAATCGATGATCCAACGCCATGATGACTCGCACTGGACGGTTCGCTGTGAACGATAGCCAATCGGCCCCAGACACTCCGTCATCCCGGTTCTGTGTCTGCAAAAATGTGGAGCCAAGCATGGAATCAGGGACTTGTTCGATCCGGTAATTGCGATCGGTGTAAGGGCGGGCTCCAGGCTGGAGATTATTGGCAAAACGGTAGTCTCTGTTTTTTTTAACCTGGATATCGCCCACTAAAGAAAAAGACCAGTCCTGCTGCTGTTTCACAGATTCAGGTGAACTCTCAGTTTCTGGCGGATCTTGCGATAGCGGCCTGCCTTTGATCGTGGCAAATTCTCCCTCGGCTCCTTTACTCAAACGCAGGTTCGCGATTTCTCTGATAACGGGTGAAGGGTCCTGGGCAAAGGTCCTGATCTCCGAGAGTTCCAGATGGTTGTCTTCCAACAGCGCCAGCAATGCCGCACGACGCAATGCTGAACGATCATCCTGGAGAGCATTTTTCAACTCCACTGTTGGAACCAGGTAACGTAATGCCTGCCAACCGGCATAAAAAACTGTCGTGTCCTTCTCTCCCGTCAAGTTCGTTTTCAACAGATCCAAGGCATTCGCTGGCTTAGCCTGTCTCA
>JAUIHU010000563.1 GCA_030432175.1 Verrucomicrobiia bacterium
CTTATCGGTTGTTGGCTGAGCATGGTGAAGATTTTTTCTATAATGGAAGTATCGCCGAGGACATCGTGGCTCATAGCGAATCCGTAGGAGGTCTCTTCCAAATGTGTGATTTTATCAATCACAATGTCAGTTGGGTGGAACCAGTCAGTTCAAATTACCGTGGATTCGATGTCTGGGAACTGCCTCCCAACGGACAAGGCATAGCCGCTCTGCAAATCCTCAATGTCATGGAAGGATACGATGTGGTTGGAATGGGCCACAATTCAGCTGATTTTATTCACCGATTTGTTGAAGCTAAAAAATTAGCATTCTCAGATCGCGCCAGATTCTACGCCGATCCAGAGGTAGAGAAAAACTTGCCTGTCAAAGAATTGATTTCCAAGGAATACGCCGATCGCCAACGCGCTCGCATCTGTGACCGGGCCGCTCAGGAAGTTCCCGCCGGAGATCCGAAACTGATGCATGGGGATACGATTTACCTGACGGTAGTCGACAAAGACCGAAATGCGGTATCGTTCATTCAGAGTATTTATTACGGTTGGGGATCCGGTCACGTTCCGGGTAATCTCGGATTCATGCTGCAAAATCGTGGATCTCTCTTCGCGCTGGATCCTGACCACCACAACCGACTCGCGCCACGCAAACGTCCTTTCCATACAATTATCCCCGGTATGGTGACCAAAGACAGCCGACCCGTTTATAGCTTTGGTGTTATGGGAGGCGACATGCAACCTCAGGGACATGCGCAAGTCCTGATGAACATGATTGATCACGGCATGGATCCACAGGAAGCAGGCGACGCAGCGCGAGTGAGGCACACCGGATCCAGCACACCCACAGGAGACATCATGACCGACGGCGGGGAAGTGCTCGTGGAATCCGGCGTTTCCGAAGAAGTAGTTCAGGACCTGGAATCGCGCGGCCACAAAGTCCGCTATTCAAAAGGAGCATTCGGCGGCTATCAAGCGATCCAGATCGACTGGGAAAACGGAGTCCTCATCGGCGGGTCGGATCCAAGAAAAGACGGAGCCGCCATCGGCTACTGAAAGTATGTGATTAAAGTTGGGTGGAATCCCGGGAACGCTGAGCCCCAGCTCGGCAAGCGGAGCCAGCAAAATTCTTGACACCCAAAAAATAATAACGACTCCAGGTCAACTCAAACTCAGTCGCAAAATTCGTTAAACAGCAATCAATGAAATCCATGACACCCAAATTCTTAAACCTGACTGCGGTCCTGTGTTACGTCGCTCTTACAGCTACCGTATTCCCGGATATCCAAATTGAAAAGGTATTCGGACCCGAAACGCCGACCGGAGAATACAAGCACCCTTCCACCCTCACCGAACTCGACAACGGTGACCTGCTTCTCGCCTGGTACGGTGGCGCTGGAGAATATGCTGACTCCACACAAGTATTCGGGACACGCAAGAAACTCGGATCTGATTCCTGGTCAGAACCCACCGTCATTGCTTCCAACCCTTTCCGCTCCCTCGGCAATCCGGTCCTCTGGCAAGCTCCGGACGGAGTCGTCTGGTTGTTTTACGTCACCCGCTTTGGTGAAACCTGGTCGACTTCTCGTGTCAAAGGCAAGATTTCCCGCGATCGCGGCCAAACCTGGTCCGATTCATTCCTTGTCACAATGGAACCTGGAACCATGGTGCGATCCCGCCCCATCCTGCTCAACGACGGTAATTATCTGCTTCCGATTTACCACGAAACCGGAGCCGACACCGAATTCACCGGAGCCGACACATCGACCTTTTTTGTGCGGTTTAATCCCGAAACCCGAAATTGGACATCCACGGAAAAGATTTACTCCCGCATGGGAATGTTGCAGGCCGCAGTAGTTCAGGTCACCGATTGTCACCTCATTGCTTACTGTCGTCGTGGTGGATCCTACGAACCGATCCCGGATGGCTACATGGTTCGAACCGAATCCCACGATGGCGGCAAAACCTGGACACCCGGAAAAGAAACAGACTTTCCCAACCCCAACTCCGCCGTCGAATTCATTCGATTGAAGAGCGGAGCTTTGTTGTTGATTTACAACGACAGCATGAGCGACCGCACCCCGCTGCGTATGGCGTTGTCATTGGATGGTGGAAAATCCTTCCCGCATCAACGCAACCTCGTGGAAGGTCCCGGATCCTTCTCTTACCCAACCGCCATTCAAACAAGGGACGAGAAGATTCATGTCACATTCACCTCGGACGAACGAACTAGGATTCGTCATGCGGTGTTGGAGGAAAATGACATTAGAGGGAATTAATTCTGCAATAGGATAGTATTAATTTGGCCTATCTATATTCTGTTCGGTAGTGAGGTGATCAACGAAAGATTGTTGTGAATGTAAATTCTCGGCTTGGACTGTAGGTCCGGATAGTAGCTTCCATACTGGCCATGATCGCACCCATGCCTTGAAGCCTCTTTGAAGTTCAAGAATTTGAATATTCTTACCAGGATACAGGATTTTTGATCTTCCAGAAGAATCGAGATCAGCCAACTGCGCAAAAATGGGGGAACGAATTCCTTCGTTCCAGTCAGGGTCAAGCAGTTGGTTGACCAAAACCTCACCATTTGCATTTAAAACGACGATGCGAAAATCGTTGCGATAGTACTCATTTGGCGGTTCACCTATGTCTCCAGAACGCACTTCGGAGGCAAACTGCTGGTGGCAAATTATAGCGCTCCATTCCAGATTTCCATCTCCGTCCAGATCAGTGGGAGGTAATACAGTTGACATAATGTGACTGGAACCGTCTTCCGGGACTGTGTAAAGCTGTTGTTTTGAAATCAATTTCAGCTCTGAGTTCAGTAAATGAAAATATCCAGCGTGATCAATAACTGCCACTTCCACGCCGGGGTGATCAGCGGAGACATCACCTGTAGCAAACCTGTCATCCGTGGAACTTCCTAAAAAGTATTCATGTTCCAGGTTTCCAGTCAGATCGAACAGGCAGAATCTTCCAAACCCTGGATCCCCTTCATGGAAGAACGCTTTATAAGACAAGACCAAGGCTTCCAGCTCCCCATCATTATCATAATCGTTTAATTCCGATTTGGCATAACACTTCAATGCGCTTTTCCGGTTGGGAGGAATGAGGCTTTGAGTGGAAAGTAACTCCCCGGAGCCAGATAGAAAATATAAAACAGGCTCGTCATCTTGCAGTCCATCCGGCCCGACCGCCTCATTATCTAATGACTGTCCCGTAGCAGTTATGAAACCTTTCCCGTCGGACGGATTGCGGGCAAATGAAACTCCAGCAATCCACGGGCCTGTTTCAAGACTCCACTTCTCCTTTTCCGTTTCAACATCAAAACAGACGAGTTTTCTGGGTTGACGCTCGTATCCTGAGTTGACGGTGACTAAAGCTTCTAGCCCGGGGGCATCATCAATGTCTTCAATTAATATAAATTTGGTGTTATTCCAGTAGGGTTCAACTTCTCCATCTGTATAATCTGCGCCTTGTGTCGTGAATCGTTTAATTAGATTATTGTATTGATTGTAGATATCTAAACCAACCGTCCGATCCGCATCCACGCGTTCAAATACGGTTTCCATCTGTCCGTCATCGTTTAGATCAACCAAACGCTCCAACTCATAGCGCCGAGGCCGGTTGCCAAAATTTTGAGTTGAGAGTC
>JAUIHU010000564.1 GCA_030432175.1 Verrucomicrobiia bacterium
CCGAATCACTTCGGAGCCCGTTACCTGAAAGCTTCATCCATGCTGGAACAGGACAACGAAGCCGGTATCCAGATTGTGGAAGATTTAATGAAGGAAAGTGTCATGTTTTCCGAGCAGGCTCTTGGACTTTTGGAACATTACTACACACGCACCGGTCAGGTCGATAAGCTGAATGAAATAGCTCACCGCGCCGACGAGCATGACCGTTTCAAGGCAGCCGTAGATTTGGAAAGACAAAAAATTGAAGTTAAAGACAACTTTGTTTCATGCGGACTTCCTCAGGAAGAGATTCAAAAATTAATTCCGCTTTTCGAAAAAGAGGATGATCTTTTTCAGGTTTACCTGGTCCGTAAAGAAACAGAACTGCTGCAGGATGTTCCCATGTTTGTCTGTTGCCTGGTTATTAAACCACCCGCAATGTCATTCAGAAAAGAAGATGCAGGCCTGGAAATAGCGCAGCGTTTGTATCAGGAGATCGAACTGGATGGAACCAAACACCTATTTATTCACGAGAAAGAAATGAAAAAAGTCGGGAAGAAAATCATGCAAGTCCCGGAGGCGCTGGTTTACGAAAGGAAGAAAAAATAACACCTCCTACAGCCATTTTCGAAATTCTTCAAAGGCATATTTGATACAGGTGTAAATTAAAGGCTGAATGCAAACAGCATTCCAACGCTATATAGGAATTGATTATTCGGGCGCTGGAACACCGGAAACCCGTCTTCCAGGACTGCGCGTCTTTATGTCTGAATCCGCGCCCGAACCCATTTGCGAGCCTCAGGAAATCCGACCGGATCCAAACCATCCTAAACACAACTGGACACGATCAGAATTGGCTCACTGGCTGATCTCGATACTTTCTGAAGGACCAAGAACCTTTCTTGGAATTGACCACGGTCTTTCATTTCCAATGGAATACTTCAATCAATACCAGTTAACCGGTGACTGGATCTCTTTCCTTAAGGATTTCAATTCGCACTGGCCCACTGATAAAGCCGGGACTTCAGTTGAAGACATCCGTCGTGGAATCATTGGCTCCGGAAAGAATCGACAAGGAGATTCCAAATGGCGTCGACTTTGTGAAAAACGTTCTTCGGCGAAATCTGTTTTTCATTTCGACGTCCCTGGCTCTGTCGCCAAATCCACTCACGCCGGGCTTCCCTGGATTTTAAAACTCAAACAATTACTTGGAGACCGACTACATTGTTGGCCCATGGAAGGTTGGGACGCTACTGAGTCAGCCCATACTCTGGTGGAAGGCTACCCTTCGCTTGTCAGCAAAAATTATCCAAAAGAAAATCGTACCCCGGATCAACACGATGCGTATGCGCTGTCCAGATGGTTTCAGGAACTGGACGCCAATGGAAAACTGCATCCACTGCTCCGACCGGACCTAACCAGGGAAGATTTGAATACCGCATCCAACGAAGGCTGGATCTTTGGGATATAGAACATTCCTTCATCCTCAAAGGGCACGCACGAAGGCGAGGGAAAGGGCGCGCACGAAGGCGAGCCCCTACGATCATCCCCTTCCCTCTATTCCAATTTTCAGGCATAATTACAGAAATGAAACTGATTCACACGGCTGACTGACCCCCACGACTAATGAACATGATTCAGAATAGAAAATCTCAGTGCATCGCCCAAATTTTTATGGTTTTTGCATCTTCAATGGTGGTTTCCAAGAGTTTGGATGCAGATTCTTATTCGAATAAAAACGATGCAGATCCAGCCCTGATATTTGAATGTGACTTTGATTCCAGTGATTGGTGGAAGGAATGGAGTCTGCGTCAAAGTCCGAAGCGGGTTCAAACAGTTGATTCCGATGAGGCTCTGAGATTTGATCCGAAAACTGGGAATGCTTTAAAAATTCGGGTCGACGCAGGTGGGCATTATGGACTTAGCCTGGAATTCCCTTTCAAAGAGAGAACTGGCGAAGAACCAGAGAAGGTATATTTCAGATATTACATCCGCCTTGCTGACGATTGGAATCCAGAAAGAGGTGGAAAATTCCCAGGCATTGCCGGCACATACGGTCGTGCAGGTTGGGGAGGTCGTCCGGTTGATGGGACTGATGGTTGGTCAGCTCGGGGACTGTTTGGCGGTCAGAAAGATGGAATCACCCCGGTTGGTTTTTATGTTTACCATGCCAAGATGAATGGCAAGTATGGTGATAACTGGTTTTGGAGTCTGAATGATTTCGAAGGGTTGGAGAACAATCGGTGGTATTGTATCGAGCAATTTGTGCAGATGAACACTCCAGGAAAAGACAATGGGGTTTTGAAAGCCTGGGTGGATGATGAGTTAGTCTTTGAAAAATCAGATGTGCGCATGCGAGAGACGGCATCATTGAAAATCGAGAATGTTTGGATAAATCTGTATTACGGAGGAAGTTGGACTTCCAAAGATGACCAGCATTTGTATATCGATGATGTAGCGATCAGCAAAGAGAGGATCGGTAAATAACGCAACCAGTGATTCGTGGAATTCAGGAAAAAAGAAACTTACACTTGCGCCTCGAAACCCGGTAGTATCCGTTCAGCATGGATACCGTAGCCATTTCTCAACCACTAGCCGCCTTAGACTGGGCGATTGTTCTCCTTTTTATAGCCGGATCGCTGGCGGTAGGATTTTACCTGGCTCGTCGGGCGAGGAACTCCACTCAGGATTATTTCAAAGGTGGAGCCAAAATGGGCTGGTTGATGTTGGGTACTTCGATGGTGGCAACCGCCTTTGCCGCCGATACACCGCTGGCATTGACAGGATGGGTCGTTACCAAAGGACTTTCACAAAACTGGTTCTGGTGGTCCATGGTCCCGATCACCATGCTGGGTGTATTCTTTTATGCGCCGCTTTGGAAAAGAGCGGATCCACAAACCGACATGGAGCTGGTCTACCAGCGTTACTCTGGACAGTCCGCGAATGCGCTTCGTGTGGGCAAAGCGCTCTGGTTGGCGTTTCCTTTCGGCTGTGTCAATATGGGATGGGTCAATAAGGCGATGACGGTGATCATTAACTACACCGTGCCGGAATTCCCGCGTATTCCTGTACTGGATTCGATGATTTTATGGGTAGTGATGGCAACTCCGCTGTCGGGCAATGTCGACCCGATCATGAGGGATGCCGTGCAGCAGGACAAAATCCAGCCCATGCAGATTGCATATGATACAGGTATGCTCCGGCAGCCTGCTTTTTGGTCCACTTACGAGTCTGGCGCCTATGATCCAGTTCCGGAATCAGAAGCGGAAACAAAAGCAGCGTCAGTTTTGGACCTGCGTGAAAAGGCATGGGCTCGGTTGCAGTTGAGACAGGATATTTCACTTAGCGATCCAACAACGCTTCCAGGTGTGAAGGCCGATACAATTCCTGATTCCTGGGATTCACTTAAAGCCACACACCAAATCTACCTCGTCTGCTCAACAGTTAATCAATACAAAGTTCTTTTAATTTTGTTTGTTGTAGTTATTGCATATACAGCGATTTCCGGACTCTGGGGTGTGATGGTGACAGATTTCATTCAATTCTGGGTGGCAATGCTGGGATGCGTCATCCTGGCGGTCATGGCGGTAAACCAGGTCGGCGGATTGGAAAATTTATTCTCGCAAATGAATGAAATCTACGGTCCGGATAAAGCCA
>JAUIHU010000565.1 GCA_030432175.1 Verrucomicrobiia bacterium
CCGGACAGGAAATGTGTTCTGTTTTTAAACACATGGGCAGCATTGCAGACGACATCTGTATTGTGCGCTCGATGAAAACCGAACAGATCAATCACGATCCGGCTCACACGTTCATGAACACCGGAAGCTCCATTTCCGGTCGGCCAAGTATGGGATCCTGGTTATTGTACGGACTGGGAAGTGAAACGCAAAACCTGCCGGGATTTGTTGTCATGACCTCATCCGGGGGTGGGCAAGACCAACCCATTGCAGCGCGCCAATGGCATAGTGGTTTCCTTCCTGGACAATTTCAGGGAGTTCATTTCAAGTCAGGTGGAGATCCTGTTTCTTACATTCGTCGCCCATCTGGGCTGGGGACCAAACGTCAGCGTGATATTTTGGATTCAGTCAGAAAGCTGAACCAGAATCTGGGCGCTCGCACCCTGGATCCGGAGATTGCCACCAGAATTGAACAATACGAAATGGCATTCCGCATGCAATCCAGTGTGCCGGAGTTGATGGATATTCAAGGCGAACCCCAGTCCATTCTGGATTTGTACGGCGCTGAAGCAGGTAAATCATCCTTCGCGTTGAACTGTCTGATGGCTAGAAGACTGGCAGAACGAGGAGTTCGATTCATCCAACTTTATCACCGTGGGTGGGATCACCATGGCGGGATTAAAAATGGAATTGAAGTAACAGCACGCCACGTCGACCAGGCTTCAGCCGCGCTCGTGAAAGATTTAAAACAACGTGGGATGCTGGACGACACATTGGTGGTTTGGTCTGGAGAATTTGGGCGCACACCGATGGGGCAGGGATCTGGCAGAGACCATCACATCAAAGGGTTTTCGATGTGGATGGCGGGAGGCGGCATTCGTCCCGGAATCTCTTATGGCGCCACGGATGAACTCGGATACAATGCTGTTGAAGATGTGTTTCATGTCCATGATTTCCACGCCACCATGCTCAAATTACTAGGGATTGACCACAAGCGCTTGACCTTCAGATCTCAGGGCAGGGACTTCAGATTGACAGATATTGCGGGTCACGTTGCAGAAAGATTAATCACCTGATCCGTTTTATCATCAACATCCGGATAGAGTTTCTCGTCACATCTAGCCCAATTCGGAGCACATTCACTCTGGAAGCTTCGGTTTTCAGAGTTTTTTTCATATATGGCCTGACGTAAATATGGACAATTCACCTGGATTTCGCGTTAATCGTTGTCGTGCCTAATTATCTGGGAAACAACTTAAAACCGCATCGGTCCGGAAAAAGAATCGAAGAAAACAATGCAGGGTTCAGGAAGTGGGTTTGGGAACCCGCGCTGGGTTTTGCTGCTTTGGCTGCCTTGATTTCACTCGCTATCGCCAGTCCTCAGCAGCGTGAGGATAATGAGGTGTCCATAGAAGAGCTTCCAAACTCTGTGAGAGAAGTCATTGCGCTGCAAGAGGCTGAAGCAGAACTTGAGAATTTCGAGACATTGGATGGATTTCAAACCGAGTTGTTCTCATGGGAGCCCAACATTGTGAATCCGGTCCGATTGGAGGTAGCTCCAAATGGGGATGTTTTCGTTGTGGAATCATATCGCTGGGATTTGCCCTGGATGCGGAATTTTCCAGATAGAGAGGCTCAGCGAATAGATTTTCTCAGTGAATCCCTCGAAGTCGCTCAATCCAGATTGAGGCCCAGTGGAATATGGAGTGAATCTGGAGAGCTGAGATCCAATCGATCAGAAAGGATTAAATTACTGCGGGATTTGGATCAGGATGGAATCGCAGACACTGGGTTTAATTTTGCGGAAGGTTTTTCAGGCAGCATTGATGGCATAGGTGGAGCGGTTGTTTTTTATGGAAATGAAATCTGGTTTGCGCATTCTCCACAAATCTGGAATCTGCGTGATACGGATAATGATGGAACGGCGGATCAGCGGAGGTCCATTCTCTTTGGCGCGAGCGGCCGGCTATCAGGCTCAGGAGATTCCATGATTTCAGCCATGGCCATTGGGCCTGACCAGCGCCTGTATTTTGGAGTAAATGACCGGGGTATCGACATTAACGCCATTCGTTCCGTCAACAATGCCCCACCTCATATTGATCTGACTCGCACTGGAGGCATTTTTTCATGCGAGTTGGATGGCAGTGATTGGAAAATTGTGGCTTGGGGATTACGCGCTCCAGGGGATCTGTTTTTCAATGAAACAGGAGATTTGTTTGTGTCAGACACAATCATTAATATTCCAGACTCTTCAACTGCCAATGACTCATCCCAATCAGGAGCCAGGATTTACCTGGTGACACCGGGCGCAGACTTCGGCTGGAGAACCGGCTATGCTGAGCCTGCCCCAATAAGAAATTCTTCAGCCTGGATGAGTGAACGATCCGCTTTCCTATCCAATGCGCCCGCAGACTTTAGATCCCAACCAATCCTTCGGAATGAAAAGTCTATTACCGGCATTACGCTGATTCCAAAAAATTCAGCATTCAATGTGAATACCGAACAAGATTCCAGTTCTCTCGTTTGGGCTGAAGTCAATGAGAGTAAGTCGACTGGAAGTATTCGTCGATCCATATTAGCTCGCAAAGGAGCCGGATACAGTCTGAATATCTCCGATACACTGCTTCAACCAATCACTGCTACGGATGTTATTCTGGACTGGAAAGGCGGGATACTATTGGCAGATTGGATCGGCGGGACGAATGCCCCCTATAAAGGTCGAATTTTCAGAATTAAATCCACCAATACGAACACCAGCGAGGGACCGGCAGGGTTGGATAAATTCCTGAACCGTCGCCCAGAGCTGAATAAAGCAGATTGGTTGAGCTGGCTGACTCATCCGGATTTCAGGATTCGCTCCATGGCATCCAAAGCAATTGCTGAGAGAGGCCCCGAATGGCTGCCTGAGTTGGAATCCATTTTAAATGCCTCTTCATTAACTGGTTCCGAAGAAAAACCTTTTCAGACTTTGGAAGCCGTTCGCGCTCTTGCTCAAATCGCCAGCAAGTACCCGCGTGCTGCAGATTCGTTGATTAACAACGCCAGACATCCCGAACCGCTAACCAGAGCGGCTATTGCGACAGCTCTGGGTCTGGTAGATTCTAAAGAATCTATTGACGCCCTTTTGCGGGGAATACAGGACCCCGATCCCGGTGTTCGTCGACGAAGTGTTGAAGCGCTCGGAAAACTTCACGCAAAGGAAGCGATTCGCCCAATTTTGGATCGCGTACGCACGATTGATGGACAAGATCCAGTTTTAAGGCAGGCATTTGTATATGCATTAGGAGCCATTGGAGCTGAACAAGAATTGCTGGATGAGAGTAGAAACCAATCTCCTTCAGTAAGATTGGTTGCCACATTAGCTTTACAACGAATCCAAGGCTCATTGGCAGTCAGTTTTTTATGGGATGAAAATTCTCGTGTTGCTGCTGAAGCCTCGCGCGCTGTTTATTCAGATCCGGACCGTGAAGCCTTTGAGCGTCTAGCTGATCGAATAGCTACACCTATGGATTCTTCACAGCTTGCTTATCGGACACTTTGGGCTCATCACCGACTGGGAGATCCGATCCGCGCCCGAGCATTGGCGTTCTTTGCGGCCAACCCCAATGCAGCCGAAAACCTTCGCCTGGAAGCATTGACCATC
>JAUIHU010000566.1 GCA_030432175.1 Verrucomicrobiia bacterium
TACCGCCAGCTCGATTGGGATGAATGGTTTGGCAATCATGTCTGAACTTCCCAGAGCCCTTGATTTAGCTTGTTCTGAGAAGTCGCGCATGGAGGTGACGAAGATGAATGGAGTTTTCTTGTTCATCGGAGTGGATTTGATGCGCTCATATACTTCAAACCCGTCCATGTGCGGCATGCGAATGTCGAGGATGATCAGATCAAATGGCTCCGTTGCAAAAGCTTTGCTGGCGTTGATAGAGTCGTTAAAAGGTTTTGCAAGCAAGTGCGTTTTAATTAATGCGTTGAGCACCGATTGGAGAGAAACAGGATCATCATCAACTGCAGCAACACGGGGAGGCTCCAGCATCTCTTCCTGGGATTCTTCATTCCAGTCAATCAGTTCATCGAGAATCTCAATGGATTTGGACAAGGTTCTCGCCGAAGATTCATTTAATCTTTCAGGAGTTTCGCAAAATGTATGAATCAATGCTTCAATCCCGGCGCTAAGGTTGGATACGAGATTCAAATCCAGGGTAGAAGAAGCCCTGGCTAAAGCATGAACCTTGCGTCGCATTGCGTTCAAGGTCAGAGGCGATGCTATTAACTGGGTTCGGTCCTGATAAGCTGTCGATTTCTTTCTGATGGCTAATACATTGAATGAGTTTGAATGACTTCTGAGTTCACTCATTGCCGGCCCAGCCAAATCATAAAAGGAACGCAACGCTTCACGCTTGATCAAATCCTCTGTCTCATGTTGATCCGAATTCGATTTTTTCTTGGGGTCAATGTATTTTCGGTATTCCCAAGGAGCAAAGCGCGGACCTTTCTTAATTTTCTGCTGTGTTTCTTTCCATGATTTTTCAATGGCTTCAGGGGTTATCGGGTCTACTGCCTGTTCATCAGCTTCATCAAGCTGTTTGAGTTGGTGAGATGTGTCTGAAGTTTCATTCTGATTTGCTTTGGATCGGGATGGGGCCTCCACCTCCGGCAGTCCCATATCGCCGGGCTGTTTCAGTAAAGACTTCAATGCCCCGGAAATAGCGTCTCTGGCTTGTCTTTTCAACCAGTGCGTCAGCGCTGCTTCGATGGTTTCCGTGTCCTGTTCGACTATTTGTGTTGAAGTGGAATCGACCGGAACATCCTCTGTTTTCGAGATCGGGCCAGTTTTCAGACGTTCCTGCTTCATGGCCCCCAACCATTCGGAATCCCATGGGAAGCTTAACGGAAATTTAAGCTTCTGGTCGTTATTTCCTTTGTCCTCCGGCTCAGTATCTGGTGTTTCAACTTCAGAGAATGAAGGTTGATCTTCAGGGGCGGAAAGCAACTCGCGAAGCTTCTGAATCACATCAACTGAAGTCGTTGCAGCTTTACTCAGCGTTGCTGAAGCTCCGGCTTGCCTGGCTTTTTCAATCCAACCTAAATGCGGCATGGCGCTGACAACCAGTGTTGGTATTTGTCGAGTGGTATCATCGGAACGGATCCGTTCCAAAATTGCAATACCGTCCATGCCTGGTAGCATCATATCGAGCAGAATCGCGTCTGGTTTTTCCAGCGCTGCTTTTTCCAGCCCGGACATCCCATCATGAGAAAGAATTGCGTCGAAACCCTCCCGTTTCAGCGCTTTCAAATATACATTTGCTGAAACCAAATCATCTTCAATGATAAGGATTTTCTGCTTCGTATGTGGCTGATCCCAATCCCTCAAATTCCCCATACTCAATTAATTCCACTAGTTCTTTGGCAAAGCGTCAATAAATTGCCTGATCTCCTGATAAGCTGTTTCCACCTCGGAGAATGTGGAGCTTTGTAAACGCTCAGATTCATCAGTATGCAATCTGGTTTCTAATCCTGAACATAGAGACTGAAATCCAGAAAATCCGCAAGACCCGCTTGACCCTGCCAGTTTGTGCAGCGCTCTCCGTGATTTTTCACTGTCTTTCTCACTCATCGAATTCTCTAACTCAACTATTAACCTGGATCCTTGTTCAGAAAAAATTTCAAAAAGCTCAGCATCTTCCTCAACGATATCATTCAGGCATTCAAGATCTACCTTGTTCAGAAAATCACTTTGCTGGGGCTGGATCCAACCAGTCTGATTCAAAGCTTTCAAAACGATTGGATGTGGAGAAAGTTTCGTTGAAGGCGTTTCGGCGCTGTCCGAATCAAAGTCAGAAATATTTGAAATTTGTTGAGTCGGGTCGCTGTCCAACAGTTTCAGCCGTTGAACGATATCTTTGGCTGTTTGGATTCTCAGTGGTTTAATGATGAGATCAATCATCCCTGAGTCCTTGACTTTTTGGGTATCTTCTTCTGTTTTTCTGGCGCTCCATCCAATTAACCATGGTTTTTGGTTGGCTGTGACTGCTCCTGCAGGCTTGATCTGCGGCATCAAATCCAAACCGGAAACACCTTCATTTAACCATAAATCAATCAGAGCCAGGTCGTATTCGTTTCGGGTTAATTCATCAATGGCCTGAGCTGCAGTCTCGACGCATTTGGGCTGGTACCCCAACTTGATAAATATCTGTTCTGCTACCAGCCGGTTAACCTCGTTGTCATCCAGGATCAGGATCTTTAAGGGAAAAGCTCTGGATAGATCATTTTCGGTCTCATCTACTGTAGTTCCTGTTTCGGTTCCTTCGGAATTGGATTCGGAAGAATGACCTGAAATCAGTTTCAATAACTGGGACTTGAACTGAGAGGGTTTCAACGGTTTTGTCAGAATCTCTATCAACTCCAAATTCTTGAAATCAGGCTCTTTAATCAGGCTATTCCTGGTTTTCCAGTCCATTAACAAAAGCGCAGGAATATCTTGGAAAGATGTGTGACTTCGAATTTGGCGCAAAAATTCCAAGCTATCAGCATTGGGAATATTCCAGTCCAAAACTAAACAGTCAGGTAAGTCGGAAGCCGTGTTTAAATCATGAAGAGCATCCTCGAGCGATTTAAAATCCTTCGTTAAGAAGCCACCCTGATTTAACAGCTTGACCAATGACCTCCGCGCCGGAGTTCCATCCTCAATCACCCAGGCAGAACAGGTGTTGGAGGTCCATTTTGCTTGTAAACCTCGAAGTTGAGAATCTGAGCGCACACAAGGAGGCAATTCTATTTCAAATGAAAAAGTAGATCCCAGGCCAGGTTCACTTTCTACCTGAATGGAACCATTCATCAACTCCGTCAATGACTTACAAATACTGAGTCCAATACCTGTGCCACCGTATGTTCCAGAAATGCCAGGATTTGCCTGGCGGTAAGGTTGAAACAAATTCTTCATCTGCTCCGCTTCAATCCCTATACCCGAATCCTGCACGGAGAATTTTAATCGCTGTTGAGAAGAATCTACCGGGGCAACGTGAACCCTGACAAAACCCCGCGAAGTAAACTTCATCGCATTCCCCAGTAAATTAATCAGTATCTGTTTGAGCCGCCCTGCATCACCGATGCGCTCATCTTCAAGTAACAGGTCGAAATCCAGAAACAGATCCAGCTCATTCGAGCATAAGCGACCAGTGAAAATGTCGAGAGTCTCTTCCAGGGTTTTCAGCAATGAGAAAGGAGATTTCTCCAATTCCATGGCGCCCGAATCCAATTTTGAAAAATCCAGTATATCATTAATCAATGAAAGCAGACTTTCG
>JAUIHU010000567.1 GCA_030432175.1 Verrucomicrobiia bacterium
CTTAGAGGAACACTGCTCTTGAACGTACCTCACCAAGGCCCCCAAAGTATCCAAACCTGCAAGTTCATTCGCATACAAAGCCAATCCAAACCTGGACTCAATGCTTTGAATCAAATGCATCCCCATGATGGAATCAAACCCGATCTCCTCCAATGGCTGATCCGGATCCAACTGATCCACACTCGCCAAACGACACAGTTCACTGAATACAAACTCCTCAATATCTACACCAGATGTCTCACTACACTGACTGACGTGATTCTCAATCATCGGCGATTCAGAATCCAATGTTCCAAATTCTAACTGCCCCACTTTCAATGGCTCATGAAACGGGTAGGTTGGCAGGTGGACCCGCCTCCCCGGTTTCCAACGCCAAACCATTGGCTCTCCTTCAAGAAATTCCTTTGCCAGTTTCTCCAAATCGCTCTGTGTGGGATTTCTATCAGATTGAGTATCCGAGCCATTTACTGATCCTGCTGCTTTCGCATTATTCTGAACACGGGGCGCTCGAGCGACTTTCCCATCCCAACTTCGCAGGCTCTCCAGCAGTCCCTCCCTGTCCCGGACCACAAAAGCGAGACGGAACGGGCCCCAAGATCTGCCGAAATTCGCAGTCCAGGCGATGTCGTACAGTGATTCTTCCTGACCTTCCTGACTCAACCACCTCTCCAAATCATAGATCTTACGGCGCAACGCAAACTCGTCTTTAGCCGACAACGTCAGGAGGTATGCTTCTTGCGCTGCATCATGCCCCTGACTTCGAACCGGCGCTTCTTCGAGAACCAGATGCGCGTTGGAACCACTAAATCCAAACGAACTCAGCGCTGCGCGAAGTGGAGCGCCGGGAGCCGGATCCCACGAAGTCAGTTGAGTTGGAATGTAAAACGGACTGGTTTCCAGCTTCAGCGCTGGATTTGTGGTTTCATATTGAAGATTCCCTGGAATCATGCGATGCCGCATTTGCAACAGCGCCTTGGCCAATCCCGCAACTCCCGCAGCTGCCAGACCATGACCCACAAAACTTTTAACAGCCCCCAATGCACAAAAATTCCGGTCCTGTGTCTGCTCTCTGAATGCGGTCGTCAATGCCTCAAACTCAATAGGATCTCCCAGTCGCGTTCCAGTCCCGTGTGTTTCCACCACAGTAATTGTTCGCGGATCAATCCCGAAGTCACGATACACTTGTCGTTCTAGCTCGATCTGTGCTTTCGTGGACGGAGCGGTCAGCCCGTTGGAACGACCGTCCTGATTCAACCCGGACCCAATGATCACTCCATGCACAGCATCTCCATCAGCCAACGCCTGCTCCAATGGTTTCAGCAGAAAAGCCCCCACACCCTCACTCGGCACAAACCCATCTGCCTGAGCGTCAAAAGTCCGGCAACGCCCTGTAGGTGAAAGCATCCCGGCTTTACTTGCCAGAATATGAAACTGCGGCGTGGAACTGACATGGACTCCGCCGACTAAAGCCATTTCACATTGCCTCTGCCACAACGCTTCACAACCCAGATGCAACGCCGTCAATGTTGATGAGCAAGCCGTATCCACAGCCAGCGCCGGACCTCGCAGATTGAGTTGATAAGCAATGCGCGCTGCCAGGATGGACTGCGCATTCCCTAAAAACGCATACGCCTGATCCATCCCCTGTTCCAGTTGCAAGTCGCGAGTAAAATCTGAAGGCGCCACTCCCACATAAACCCCACAAGATTTCCCACTCAGTTCCCGATCAGAATACCCGGCGTCCTCCAAAGCTTTCCACGCTTCTTCCAAAAACACCTTCTGCTGCGGATCCATCCACTTGCTCTCCGTTCCCGAAATCCCGAAAAACTCATGAGCAAATCGAGTCGGATCTTTCAACATCCCACCCCACCGACTGTAAGTGCGATTCAAAGCCGTCGGATCCGTATCAAAACAAGCCTCTACATCCCAACGTTCCTTAGGAACAGGACCCACCGCATCCACTCCATTCTTCAAATTCTCCCAAAACTGCACCATATCCTCAGCCCCAGGAAATCTCCCCGACATCCCAATAATCGCAATCGCTCGAGAATCCAAAGAACCCCATTCCGTACCTTCCGCGCTTTCCTTGGTCCCAAACAAACCCAACCTTTCCGTGCCTTCCGTGCCTTCCGTGCCTTTCGAGCTTTTCGCGGTTCCCAACCCTTCCTCGCTCTCCGTGCCTTCCGCGACCTCCGTGGTCCCAAGCAAACCCAACCTTTTCGTGCCTTTCGTGCTTTTCGTGGTTCCCAACCCTTCCGCGCCTTCCACGCCCTCCGCGCCTTCCGTGGTTCCATCTGGAATCGAAATCCGCGTCTGCAAATATCCCGCCAAATCATTCACACAAGTGTAGTTGAATAACTCAATCGCATTCAATTCGATGTCCCACTCCTGATTCATCCGCTGAACCAGTTCCATCGCCATGATCGAGTCCACGCCGAAATCAGAAAACGGAATATCCGGATCCACTTCCTCAACGCTGAACCCCAACTGATCCGCAATGATCTCCGTCAATCTACAGCGCACACTTTCCTCTGAAATTCGTCCCTCATCCAAACCCTGGGAATTCAATGACGGCGCTTCTGATCGCGCAGGAACTACTTTATTCTCTGGAGTGGAGTGAGATTCCCTCAGGCGAGATACACGCTCATTTACTACAACTCGCCGGCATCCCATCGAATGCGCTAACAAAACCGACTGCCTTTGGGAATCTCCCAACCCACGCCGTTGAGCAAAACCAAACCCACTGACACCAAGCGCATTCATCCATTGCTTTGGACTCAACAAAGGTCCTCCCGGTGTCCGCCATTCCGGATCCTGATACATGCGCCACCCATCCAACAAACCAAAGGTGGATGTCAGGAAATCCAGAGGTTCCGTGATTTCATTCAGAACCAGCGCGCCTCCCGGACGCAGCAGTTGATTCGAAACTGCCAGCGTATGTCGCAGCTGATGCGTTGCATGAAAAACATTGGCTCCAAGAACGAGATCAAAACTTCCAGGCCGTATATCTTGATCTACCACCAGGAGCTTTTTCCACAGAAGTAGTACGAAAAGGCTCCCTCAAATCTTGATTCGAAACAATTAATGACGATAGATTTTCTGCATTGAATGAAAGGATCTTTAGGCCAGATTCTTAACTCAATCAGAGCTGTCATGTGAAATAAAGGTCAACAGTGACAAAAGCTTTGATTTTATTCAAACGACGATATGATCCCATATTTAAACATATAAAGCTTATAATAATAAATACAATGTACAATAATATTAATACTGCATCTTAGATTGATTAGCCATTGTATGCATTGACAACCCCAATCATTTGATGCATGCAAAAAAACTTTCTCTCGGACAACACATTCATACCATAGGTCAATTGTGATGGAATCAACCCATTTTCCAAGTTTACCTTTGGGAATCCTTTGAAATTTGAAGGATTCATCAGAACCTCGTTTTTCAAGGATTTTTTTCACTGAATCAGCCATAGATATTTCTACATTTCTTGTTCTTCTAGTCCATGGTGCAGCAGGAACACCTGGAGATAGCTGGACAATAGGTTGATCTAGCAGGCCAGTGGTTTCCCCTAAACCACGCAGCATTCCTTGCACTTGCTT
>JAUIHU010000568.1 GCA_030432175.1 Verrucomicrobiia bacterium
TAAAAAAGCAAAAAGAAAAATGGGACCTTAAAGATACTGATTTCCGAATGATCCAGCAGGATTCTCGGGGCCGGATGTGGATCGGAACCCACGGTCAAGGATTGTATTGTTGGGATCCTGCAGATGACTCCCTCGAACACTTTGATACCGAAGACGGACTCGCAAGTCCATTTGTCTGGTCGTATCTGGAAACGAAGGACGGCGAACTTTGGTTTGGGACCAGTTCCGGTTTGTCCAAGTGGCAAGACGGAAAGTTTTTGTCTGCAGGAGTCAAAGACGGTCTTTGGGATAATACGGTCAATCAAATTTTCGAGGACGAACATGGCTTCCTTTGGGTGGGCTGTATCAAGGGGATTTATCGAGTGGCAAAACAAGAACTCGAATTATTCTTTTCCGGTGAAGTTCAGACAGTTCATTGTTACACATACGGTGAAACAGATGGAATGATTCTTGCCGAAACCAATGGGGAACGGTGGCCGTCAGGCTGCGCTTTGCCGGACGGAAGTTTTGTTTTTCCAACTACTGCCGGGTTTGAGGTCATGCATCCGGATGATTTCCCTGTTAATCCTGTTGGCCCCAAGGTTCGAATTCGGGAAATTCAGGTGCAGGCCAATAATCAAGTCGTCGAGACACTCCATCCGTCTGGAACTTCCAGTTCAACTGAGGAAGCTAACGTTGCAAAATATCGATCCGGTGCTTTTGATAATATTGAATTTCAATTTACGGCTTCCACTTTCAAGAAGGAAGGCGGCTCTCGATTTCGATATCGATTGCTTGGATCCCAAACTGAATGGAGCGATTCGACCGATCGCCACTTTGCTTATTTTCAAAACCTGGAACCCGGTGAGTACCAATTTGAGGTCACCGCTACAGATCATAACAATTATAGAAGTCCTGAACCGGCAATCTATGCATTCGCTATTCTCCCTAGATTCTATGAGACCGTGGGATTTCAGATGTTCAGCGTTTTGGGTTTGATAGGCATTGGATTTCTCACCCAGCGTTTTCTGAGCGCAAGACTCGAACGCGCTCGCGCCATTCAACAATCCTTATTGTTCAATGAACAACGAGAACAAATTACACGCGATTTACATGACGAAATCGGGAATGATTTTGCGAGGATCAATGCGTTGGTTGGATCCATCCCCACAAGTTCTGCTGATAATCCTGAAGCATTCCCAACAACAACTTTGGATAAGTTGCAGGCGGCAGCGCGTGAAGGGTTGACTCATTTGCGGCGGATCCTCTGGACCACCAACCCCGGAAAAGATTGGCTCGACCAATTATTGAATTACATGGTGAGCCTTTTTGAACGCGCCTTCGATGGAACTGAAACTCAATGTAAAATTGATGTTCCACTGGATATTCCGAGGATGAGTCTGAGTCCGTTTCTCCGACATCAGGTGATCATGATTTTCAAAGAAGCCATTGCCAATATCCTCAAGCACTCCAATGCGAAACAAGCAGGATTGCAAGTCGAGGTTGGCGCTGATGAGATTGTGATCAGGATCTCCGATAATGGCGTCGGGTTTGTTCCCGGGGAAAAGGGTAACGACAGTCTCGGAATTGAAAACATGCGATGGAGAGCCAAAATGATTCGTAGTCGATTCAATATCGAATCCAGCCTCGGAAATGGCGCAACCGTCGCGTTGGTTATCCCAGTCAAAGCTATTGGTATTGGCTCTGAGAAGACTTCCTGAATTCAACCTGTCATGCGCTCACCCTTCGTTTACATGGGAGGCAGAAAAAAAGTCGAAAGACTGATTTTGTCGATTTGGAAACCGTCCTCTCGCGACCCCACCGTAAGGGTGTGAGTTCCTGCTTTTAACTCTAAAGAATCCAGCGTGATCCATTGCCAGCCGCTGGTTCCCAGTCCGTTCTTCATTTTATAATCCGCGTCATCTATCTTCAACCAGCAGGAATCATCGTCGGCGCTCGGACAGTTGAGTCGTGCGAATAATGTGAATTTTGCCGAGCGTTTCAGTTCAATTGGAATGACAATCAGGCCTTCCTGACTTGATGGAGCGGTCTGGATGTTTTCGGATCCGATTTTGGGTGTCAAATACTGACCTTCCACAGAGTCCGCAAACTCCATCCTGTTCCAGTTGGATCCAACGACACCGTCTTCAGCTTCAATCGTAACCGTGTACGCGTTGTCTGAACCGGTCAGCGCTGGCTTGCTGGTTCCCCACCATTGGTACCATCGCTTGTAATCCGTATCCGAAAAAGGGTGCGTCTCGACATGTGTATCAACGTCGGTTTTACCCAGAAGAAACTTGTCTACAAAGGCCTCGACTTCTGGACGTTGAACTTCGGGGAGTCGGCAGTGTGGATGGTCGGCGACAAATGAAAATCCGAATCGATCACCAATGCCAAATGTCTTCCAGACTTCATGCGCTGCTCTGCAAGAGACATATCCCGACTCGTCAGCGAGCCATTGGTAGTCTGGATTTCCGAGGACGAGTAATGCTCGTGGGGCGACCATGGACATCAGTTCGTGGTGGTCCATGGGTAATTTCCAGACATTGCTTCCAGAAAACTGAAACATGCTTTCCATGAACCAGGCTCGGCTGGTGGCTCCCAATTTCTCGACGTTCCCCATGGTTTCTGAAACACGCCATGCTGCTGCGCCGCCTCCACCCGGCTCTTGGGCGATAGTCAATGCAATGCGTTCGTCGAATGCTCCGGCAAAGAGAGCCATCTTTCCGGCAAAGGAACAACCCGTTACAGCCAAACGATTCAAATCAATTGGCAATTGATCTTGTGTCAGTTCGAGTCCGTCAATCAATCGACTCACTCCCCATGACCAGGCGCTGTATGCGCCAATGTGCGTCAGGTCCGGATAGAGTATATTAATCGGCTCTTCACCTCTTGTTTGGGTGTGCGCCATGACTTGACTGAAGTTGAATGCCACTTGGGCAATGTTGCGCTCACTAAAAATATCGGAGGGCAAACTACCGCTGCCTCTACCAATACCGATGACTGCCGGGAATGGTCCAGGACCTTCCGGCAAGGAGATTCTGGATGTGAGAGTGAGCGTCTCGCCATTTTCGTTGATATGCACGGTTAAGAGCCCGTCGTTGAAACTCGCGGTAATCGAGTCTGGAAGATCCGGTTTGGGACCAATCTCATAATGCTCAATTTCTGCTTGGATTTCTGCCCGCCGTCGAGCCCAATCCTCAAACTGAGTCGATCGCCCCGATGCATCAGACCATTCAAATGGGTCAGTCAGTGGAAAAACCTTCGGCAGTTCATTTAATGGAAGCAATTCAGGGCCTGACGCATGTTCATAATGATTCTCATCCGCATAAACCAATGGGATTGAATGCTCTTTTTTTTCATTACTGTTTAAAGCGTCTACCGGATCGCCGGAGCTTAATACAAACGTCGCAGAAACTGCCATATAAGTGACAGCAAGATTACGAATGTTTAAACCATTCCAGTCAGAGATTCTGTGAAGATGATTCATGAGTTTGATTCAGGTGATGGATCGCAGTATAGTTTGATGTGAATCAGGAACAACCTCAAAAATGAACCCAATTATCTAAAGGGTGCGATTAAAGAAGGGTGGCAGAAAAATTTCCCAAGGCCTAAGGTCTGACACATTG
>JAUIHU010000569.1 GCA_030432175.1 Verrucomicrobiia bacterium
TATCAACTTTATGGGAAATCAATCGGTTAAACTACAGGAACTGGTTACTTACATGGACCAGTCGCTGAACATACAGCGGATCAAAGACTTTGGAGGCGCATGGAACGGGTTGCAAGTGGAAAATCGTGTTCCGATTCGACGGATTGTCGCTGCAGTCGATGCCAGTTACTCGACGATACAACTTGCCAGGCAGGCTGAAGCACAGTTGATGATTGTGCATCACGGTCTATTTTGGGGCCCAGCAAAGCCTTGGACAGGTAGAACTTACGAAATGATCCGCTACCTGATAGAAAATGAAATCGCCGTTTACAGCGCCCACCTGCCACTGGATGCGCATGCAAAGTGGGGGAACAATGCAGTTATCTGCGACAAAATGGGATGGGCTGATCGGGTTCCATTTCATGAATATGAAGGAACACCTACCGGATTTCTGGCGACTGCCGAGGAAGACCGTGACGATTTACAACGCAAACTTGCCAAATTGTTGGGCGCCGATCCGATTTCTATCCCCGGAGGGCCAACCTGTTGCAGAAAAATCGGCGTGATTTCAGGTGGAGCCGGATCCGACCTGGCTTCAATTGTCAAAGAAGGGATCGACACACTGATCACCGGTGAGGGACCTCATTGGACTTACGCGCTGGCTGAAGACCTCGGAGTGAATGTGTTTTACGGAGGCCATTATGCGACTGAGACTTTTGGAGTTCGCGCATTCAGCGAGCACTTGGCGGAAAGGTTTGGACTGGAATCAACCTTTGTGGATTACCCAACCGGACTCTGACCGATGGGGTGGGTTTTGAATCTGTGAGACTAAATCGAAAAGAAAAAGGTCAGTCAAAGCTATCGAGAAATGTCAAAATTCTTTGACTGACCCCCTGGAAGTTATTAGTGGAGAATAGTTTTCGCTTGCTCGACACTCAAACCTGCCGCTGGCAGATCATACCCAAGTGTGTCGTAGTTGGGCTGAAATCCATTGCCGTCCACATCAAAAAAGATGGGGTTGTTGTAGGCGCAGGGGTTCATGGGGGCTTGATCGCTGGTTCCGTACCCGATACTGAGGTCGGAGTTTTCTCCGTAGGCCACGACAATGATGTGGCTGTCCTGGCTGACCGGGATTTCCAGTTGGCGGTTGAATACCATTGCTGAATCAGCAAACCAGTCGGGATGACTTTCTTTGGTGAAATTTAAGTCCTTTCGGGCTCGTCCGTTGACCAGGACCTGGATCCGATCGATGGAAACCCAGTCCGCGCATTGGACCTTTACATCGACTCGGGCGACGTCCTGAGCGCGGGCCAGTCCTCCAGGCAAAACTCCATCATGGGATTGAACTTCGAGGAAGGGGCCGTTGGTTACGATGATGCGACCCGCTTTGGATTGTTGAGTGATTTCGACCCAGTCAATTTCTTCGGGGCGATCCGTTGAACTAGGCACATAAATCCTCCATCCGCCGACGCCATTCCCATGAACAGAATGCGCATCCGCCACGGCTATGCACCAGTAGCGATGGCCCTGATTCAGCATTTGAAGCCAAATAAACTCCCGGCTGTAGCGCACACTTTCGCGTCCAGCGCCGTTTTTAACGATTGAGAATGGAGCTTCTGACAAAATGCCCAATCCCCAGGTCTCAGCGGCGTCGATCATATTGGCTAATCCCTGAAATCCCCCATCCCAACGACCGTCACTATCTCGATCAATAAAGTCTTCCACCATATTCGGGTGATTTAAGTGCAACCAGCGTTGTGGATCTTCCCCCTGAAACCCGCGCAGAGTGAGCGCGGTGATTCTCGGATCACGATTCCATTTTGGAGCCCCACCATCCTGAAGGTAGGGAGTTGGTTTGAATGGAAACGAATTAAAGTGAGCGCCGGATCCAGTTAACTCAATGCCTGGAACGGTTTTTAGTTCTTCTTTGAGTCCAAGTTTCTCGATGTGAGGAGTCCAGTCGTATAGACGGTTGTGTTCGGTAGTCGGCGCGTATTCGATGTGTTCAGCAGCCAGGTTGATAAGTCGATCATCGGTTCCACATTGATTGTCTCCACTAGGAGTGGAGTGGTTGTGGTAATCCGCGCTGATCCAACCCGTTGTGTCAACCTGACGATGCAAGGTCACCAGCATTTCCGGTTGAGCGCCTTCTCTTAAAGAAATTTCTTTGGCAAAGTGACCATACTCAATGCCTCGTGTGACAACAATTTGATAGTCTCCTGTGGGAACAGGCAGAAAAAATTCTCCGACTTCGGAGTGATATTGATCTTTACAACCATGGGCGCGATTGGCGGGACCAAAGTTTGGGGAAGGAGTCCCGTTTCTACCTAGAACCTGAACTTTGCAAGGAATGTCCCAGCCGTGCGTGTCCATCACCCGAAACTGAATCCCGGATTGAGGTCCCATCACCCATTTCTGCTGACCATCTCCATATCCAACTCGAAATTCTACTTCCTGATCGGCTCTTCCCATGCACTTCAAAACACCTTGGTATGTTCCTAATGGCAAATCCAACTCAAGTTCCCCCTTTAAATCGGCGTAAGCAATGAGAGTTTTCCCTTCGATCTTCAGATCCAATTGTGCGCCACTGACAGCATTGCCTTCTGAGTCAGTTATTAACGCAGTCAGAGGACCACGATTATCTGACATCAGACCGGCCAATAATCCCCACGCTTCAGCCGGAGAGTGACCCACCGACAATCCACGCGCATACGATATACTTTCACCAGGTTGCAATTCAATTTGTGCGTCCGGGATTTCCATTCCTTCTATCGGAAGCCAGGTATAAGCATAACCGGTTCGATCTGCGGGATCCACCGCGTCACCGGTCATAATATCCCGAATACGCTCGGTGCGACTGAGTGGTTTCCAGACATCCCCAGTGGTGACGCGTCTGGGCTTTTCTCCCTGGTTATGATGAGAAGTAACAATCAACAATCCTTGCCAACCTTCTTCCAGAACATAGAGATGACGAGTTTCAAGTCCGAGATTGCGCTCCGCTGCTGTAAATGCTTCCACTGCAATTCTGCCTTCGGTCTCAGTGTCATAAATCCGGACATGAGATACTGGTCCTTTTTGTCCGGATGGAGCGAAGACGGTCAACTGATCATTATCCTCGTCACGCAATGTCAAATCATAAAGGCATCCCGGGGAACTGGCATTCCAGAAAGTTCCCATGTCGGCTTTTCGTTCCGGATCACCATTGCCGATCACGATTTCTACCAGAGAATTCCGCATGACGAAATCACCCAGGATCCCGTCCGCTTCTTTTCCCCCCGGAAGTTCTTCGCGATTCTGCAGTCCTATTTCAAAAACCTCCAACTCAGCCTGTGCCGATGTTGCAATAATGAGTCCCGAAAGAGTCAAAACCAACCCTTTCGCCAAATTTAAGTAACCCTGTTCCAGGGCCTTAGTCTTTTGATGGCGCTTCATAATGAATCTAATGATGTTTGCTGGAATACCAGCTCATTAAGAGATAATTTGAAGTAAATTGAAAACGTAAAATGTCTCAATGCAGCGCCATTCGGGTGAAAACAACTCCTACTCAGGCGTCAGTTTCATCTGCTGGATTGAATGCTTTTTGTGAAGCCTCCGACAGCCTTTCGAAAATAATCACATGCTGCCAT
>JAUIHU010000570.1 GCA_030432175.1 Verrucomicrobiia bacterium
TGGCTCTTTGCAGGTCAGACTACTTCAAATGCTGGCTCCACTCGCCGAGTTGGGGCTCAGCGTTCCCAGGACGCCACCCAACTTTAACCACACCCTCACACCTCCGATCCATCAGACTCGCCTTGACTTCAGGAATCCATTTGCGGGATTATGCCCCTGGATGTTCGATTGGTCAGGGCTGCAAGCTTGCATGGGCTATTCATGCTGGCACAGTCCAACGGTGTTATTGTGACTTGCTTGATTGAAACAACTGATTGATCCAGAAGTTGAAGGCTGCGCGGATTTCAAACTCGAGATTTGCGTAATACGGATTCCTGATTAGCTTTCCTTTATCAAAGAACATCCGGCGCTGATCCTGATGCGCCAGGCACATTTTATGAAACTTTCTTTTGACAACTACCAGCAGGATGGATTTTACGATGAAATGTTCAAACCTGATGGTAGTGTCCGCCCCTACTACCGAAGATTGCTTCAGCGTTTTTCAAAGTTGTCCGTTGAGGATTTTGATTCACGACGACAACTCGCCGATCTTTTGTTCTTCAATGAAGGGGTCACTTTTACGGTTTATGGAGACAAAAAAGGGGTAGAACGAATTTTCCCTTTTGATTTGGTCCCAAGAATAATCCCTAATCGCGAATGGGCTCATATCGAAGCTGGCCTGACCCAGCGAATCATCGCTCTAAATCTTTTCCTTAAGGATATCTACAACGATCAGAAGATTCTCAAGGATAAGGTGATCCCGGAGGAAATCGTCCGGCAATCCAAGCATTTCCGAAAAGAGATGGTTGGTTTGAAAACGCCGCGTGATATTTACATTCACGTCTGTGGAACGGATCTGGTCCGGAACAGCGATGGTCAGTATTATGTGCTCGAAGATAATGCCCGTTGCCCAAGTGGAGTTTCCTACGTTCTGGAAAACCGCCACACTTTACGACGGGTTTTCCCTAATCTTTTCGAGCGTTACGGCGTGCGGCCAGTGGAACATTATCCGCACGAACTGCTCAAGACACTTCAGTACATTGCACCTCGTGACAATCCTTACCCTACCGTAGCTGTGCTGACTCCAGGAATTTATAACAGCGCCTACTTCGAACATTCCTACCTGGCTCAGCAAATGGGTGTGGAAATCGTTGAGGGTCGCGATTTGATCGTCAAAGACCGCAACGTTTACATGCGCACTACGCGTGGATTGAAGCAGGTGGATGTGATTTATCGTCGGATCGATGATGATTTTCTGGATCCAAAAGTTTTCCGTAAAGATTCTTTGCTGGGGGTTCCTGGAATTGTTGACGCCTACCGCGCCGGGAATGTGAACCTGGCCAACGCTGTCGGAACCGGCATCTCTGATGATAAGGTGATGTATTATTACGTCCCGAAAATGATCAAGTACTATCTGGATCAAGATCCGATTCTGCCCAACGTGCCCACTTATCTGGCATGTGTTCCCGAGGACCAAAAAAACATTCTTGAGAACATTGAGAAACTTGTCATTAAGCCGGCGAATGAATCGGGCGGATACGGGATGTTGATCGGACCTCAATCCTCCAAGTACGCGCAGAACAAATTCAAGAATCTGATCAAAAAGAATCCGGAAAACTACGTAGCGCAGCCGACACTGGGACTCTCCCGACATGCCTGTTACGTGGATGAAAATTTGTTTGAAGGACGCCACATCGATCTGCGGCCATATATTCTTTACGGAGAAAAAGTCGTCATCATTCCCGGCGGCCTCACGCGGGTCGCATTGAAAAAAGGATCGCTCGTTGTCAATTCCTCCCAGGGCGGTGGAAGTAAAGACACCTGGGTACTGGAAGGCAATCGCTGATAGCGTTCCGCCTTGCATTGTGCCTGATCCATCCTAGTTGAATCCAATTTTACTTACCTTTCCCTGATTATGCTAAGCCGAGTCGCCGACAGTCTTTTCTGGATGAGCCGCTACATTGAGCGCGCTGAGAATACGGGTCGAATCGTTGATGTGAACCTGCAGTTACTGATTGATGTGCCGCTGCAGCAATCCAAGCAATTGAAGAAAAACTGGACCCCGCTGGCCGCATGCCTGGGGAGCGATGGTTATTTCAAAAAATACAAACCCCGCACCCGACCGACTTATGATGTGGTCGCCGATTTTCTGGTGTTCAATACAGACAATCCCAACTCGATAGTTAGCTGCATCATCGCAGCCCGCGAAAACGCCAGAACAGTTCGAGAGCAGATCTCAGGCGAAATGTGGGAGCAGATCAACCGTTCCTACCACTGGCTGAATAGTCGCGAAGCACGCAAAATGTACATAGGCGCTCCATATGAGTTTTTTCAACGTGTGAAGGAAATCTCACAACTGTTTCAAGGGCTCACGGACGGGACCATGTCTCATGGTGAAGAATGGGAGTATATACAACTGGGGAAATATATAGAGCGAGCCGACAAAACAACGCGCATATTGGATCCGGAGTTCCAGATACTGGACCAGATGGGTAGCGCGATTTCAGATAAAGCTCCGCTGCAATGGAACACCGTTCTGCAAATGGCCAGCGCTCGTCAGGCTTATCAACGCTTATACCTTTCCGATGTCAATCCGGAGAAGGTCACACAACTGCTTATGCTGGATGACAGTTTCTCGCGTTCCGTTCGCTTTTGTGCGCAGAATATGGATCGCGCGCTGCGTCGGATATCGGGTTCGAAGAACTGGGATTTCGCCAATCCTGTGGAACGACTCAGCGGTCAGCTTTTATCTTATCTGAGTTTCAGCACAGTGGATGATTTCATTGAAGACGATTGTCTTCATGAAAAGATTGATGAAATCCAGAAGGCGATCAACCGAATCGGATCTGCCATTCAACGCTTTTACAATCCCATTCCGGAACAAGAATACACTCCACCCACATCCACTAAATCCAGCCAATCCCAGAAATCTAAAAAAGATTCAGATTCCTCGAAAGAATCCAAAACGATGGAAGAAGATTCGGAATCTGTAGAATCATTGGATTTCGAAGCAACTCCTGAGCCCAAAGACAAGACTCTCGAAATGACAGAAGCGTCAGGTCAATCCCAGTCAGGGTCCTCGACCGGCTCTTCTCAATCCCAATCTCAGAAAACATCTGAATAGAAACGCGGTCCACGCGTCCCTTTGCCTCCTATGTCCATTCGCGTCGCTATTCACCATATAACGCGGTATCAGTTTGATCGAGAGGTCAGCATTGCGCCTCACCTGATACGCCTGCGCCCGGCTCCACATTGCCGAACGCCAATTGAGTCCTACTCTCTGCGAGTAACTCCTGAAGAACATTTCGTCAACTGGCAACAAGACGCTTACAGCAATCACATTGCTAGATATGTCTTTCCGGAAAAAGCCAGAGAGTTGTCTATTGAAGTCGATTTGATCGCCAAGATGACGGTGATCAACCCGTTCGATTTCTTCCTCGAAGAATATGCCCAGGAAATCCCGTTCAAATATCCTGATACTATGCTTCATGGTTTGGAGCCGTATCTGAAACTGACCCCGCAAGGTCCACTGTTTGAAAAATGGGTGAAGCCATGGAAGAGCGTAAAAGACCGCTCGGTTGATTTCCTGGTTCGAATCAACCAGGCGCTTAGCCAAACGATCC
>JAUIHU010000571.1 GCA_030432175.1 Verrucomicrobiia bacterium
GTAGTTTCTGGAGTTGGGTTGCTTTACAATCATACCGGTGATGTTCAGTTGGGACAGGGTGACATGCGGCTTCATGACAATAGCGTTGGCGCGATGGCCTACTTCGATGGAGTCATTGATGAGTTTGCGGCTTATAACTCAGCTCTCTCTGCTGATCGTATCCTCAACCATTTCGAATCAGCTTTTGCTGGCGTTATCGAATTTGGCGATGCCCAAATCACCTTGCAACCCGAATCTCAAACTGTATTGGAAGGAGAAGTGGCTGAATTCCGAGTTGAATTTGCCGGAACTCCCCCAATCATTGTGGATTGGACTGTCAATGGACAATCGGTCAATGGAGAAACTTCTGAATCAGATTCCATTCTCAGATTTCCGGTTAAAGGAGCTGACGATGGCGCCACCGTTCAGGTAACGGTCAGTAATGACACCGGATCTGAAACCTCAAACGAGGTGACACTCTCCGTAACACTTGAGACTACTCCACCAGAGATCGTTAGCGCCTTTGGCACAGGAGGAGATGTCAACACAATCACTGTGGAGTTTAACGAGGAATTGGATCCAGCATCCGCACAGGATTCCGCAAATTATTCCGTTGATGGATTGACGGTTTCTGGAGCGATACTCATGGGAGACTTGAAGACAGTAATTTTATCCACTGACTCTCAAGACCTGGGCGCCAGTTACAACCTAACCGTCAGTGGTGTCAAAGACGCCTCGGTCACTGGAAATCCAATAGCGGATGGGACCTCAGTCACGTTGAGTTCCAATTTCACTTATGCAGATGCGGTGCTTTCAGATGAACCGGATGGTTATTGGAAATTGGGTGAAGGGACCGGTAACACTTCAGCGGTCAATTCAATCAATCCGCTTTGGACGGCTACCTACGGAGCAACTGGAGCAGCGGGAATTCTGGCTGAACTTGAAGTGGAGAGGCTGGTTCCTGGCTCTGAAGATCCTGCTGCAAGATTTGATGCCTTTGAAGAAAACCGTGTAGAAATCCTCGATAGCTCGGCAATGAACACCGGCGGCCCATTCCAATTCCGCACGATTGAACTCTGGTTTAACGCTGATTCGGCGCCTGCTGACGGAGAAAAGATGGTTCTGTTTGAAGAAGGTGGATTAACAAGAGGAATTTGTATCTACCTGTTCGGAAACGGCGCTACTGACTCTGCGGATCTCTATTTCTTTGCCTGGAACGATGCTTCTGATGGAGCGGGAGCTCCCTGGAGCGGTCCTTTATCAGAGGACAAGATACCTCTGTATGTTTCTACTTCTGTGAATGTAGGAGAAACCTATCACATCGCATTTGTAATGAATGGAGATGCTGACGACGACGGAGACCTGGTGTTCAATGGAACGCTCACTAGCTATGTTAATGGATCCAGTGTAGGTGAAGTCTCTGGAATCGGTTTGCTATACGCTCATGGAGATGATGGAGCTATCGGCGGAACATGGACCAATGCCGTTTTCCATGATGACAACTTTGGGTTCACTTCCGGAACTTATTTTGATGGAGTGATTGATGAAGTCGCTTTGTACAATGCTCCAATATCTGCAGAGCGTATCCAATTCCACTATGATACCGGAATGACAGAGGTTCCATTCGTCGGACCAACTGTGCCGGCAGTCCAGGATGAAGTTGGGGAAATTACTTCCATTTTGTTGGCAGATGGGTTGATTACCATCACTTGGGAAGGAGCCGGGCAGCTTGCAGGTTCTTCGGAAGTAGACACGGGATACGTTCTGATTGAAGGAGCGGCAAGTCCTTACACAACTGATGCTACCGAAGCCACCCAATTCTTTAGACTTCAACAATAATGGAGCTGACTTAAATCATCTCTGAAACCCGGTCTGGGAATTCAGGATGTTATAATAAAAAGAGCCAGGAAGATTTCTTCATCCTGGCTCTTTTTATTTGAGGCTACAAATTACTCTGCCCATTGGTAAACGCGGATATAGTCGATTTCCAAAGTCTGAGGAAAATCCTTATCCGGGATCAGATCTGCTCTTTGATCTGTTTTTTCAAAAAACCGTCCATCGACAGCTACATTAATTAATAGATGAAAGGGGTGATCGAATGGAGCCCGAGGATTATCTTTCGCGCTTTCCGAAAACCACTCTTCTTTAGTTCTTATCTGACAAAGTTCACCATCTACGAACCATTTGATTTCATCAGCGCTCCACTCCAATACATATGTGTGAAAATCCTCGGCAGCATTTTGTTTGGGAAATGTATAACTGTGCGCAACAAAAGTGTTATTGGGCCAGGCTCCTCCAAAATGCAACGCGCCCGTTGTTTCATGCACTTCGGCTCCTCTCGATTCAATAATATCAATCTCACCACTCGCTGCCCAGCCACCATAAGGAGATTCTGTTGGCAACATCCAAACCGCCGGCCAGATGCCTTGTCCGTCCGGCATCTTGGCTCTGACCTCAAAACGTCCATATTTCCACTCACCTCGCTTTAACGTTCTGATTCGAGCTGAAGAGTATGGTTGTGTTTTTCCATCATTAGTTGTGTGAGCGTCCCGATAAACATGGATCTTCAACAATCCGTCTTGAACCTCCAGATACTTTGGGTCGGTGCGATAGGCTTGGCGCTCATAGTTGCCGCCACCGTAGTTATTTTCTTCCTTTTCCCATTGAGTGTAATCCAAATCTTCGCCACTAAACTCGTCCGACCAAACTAAAGCCCAGGTGTTCGCAGGATGAATGATCCGGTACTCTCCAGCAGGATGGAATTCGCTGACGTAAGAACCGTCCCCCAGCTTGGCGTAGCCTACATTTTTCCAATCCGCGCCGTCCAAAGATTGAAGTTGGTAATATCTTCCTGGTTCAGTGAGGTATTTAATCTCTAATGCTTCAGAGACCTGAAAATCCTGTTGAGCTTCAACGGTCCCGACAAATAGTATGGATCCCAAATATATCAAGCTCAGGAATTTCCTGGGAATATAATCTGATTTGAATGTCATGATGATTTAAAACTAATCGCATATGATTAACTGAACTAAAAAGCCCGGACAGTTTAAATACTATCCGGGCATATAAATTTCAGCAGACTTGAACTGCTATTCATGTCTTTAATCTACAGAGCTATTCAGCAGCCGCCACAATAGAATCCGGAGTCATTCCCAACTCTTTCATGACCGTGCCTCCAGGAGCTGAAATACCGAAGCGGTCAATTCCGATGACCTTGCCTTCTGTTCCAACATATTTCCACCAGAGACCACTCACACCTGCCTCAATCGCAATTCGTTTTGAACACGAAGAAGGCAGTACTGATTCTTTATAATCATCACTCTGACGATCAAAACGTTCAAAGCATGGAATAGATACAACACGCGTTCCAGCGCCCATACTTTTCGCAGCTTCCACCGCGTGCTGAACTTCACTACCAGAGGCGAGAATGATTGTTTCCAGAGGCGCAGTTTCTTTCACTAAAACATATGCGCCTTTCAGAACGCCATCTCTACGTTCGCCAGCAGAGACAGAATTCAGCATCGGAATTCCCTGACGTGTCAACATCAATGCTGTTGGACCATCCGTTCGCTGCATGGCCGCCACAAATGCTCCGGCGGTTTCTTCAGAATCTCCGGGG
>JAUIHU010000572.1 GCA_030432175.1 Verrucomicrobiia bacterium
TGATTTAACAAAAATTCACTGGAAACACAATAAACAAGTTAGCGCTTATGGGGCGCTAGCCCTGGCTCCCGCATCGGAATTGCAGGAGAGGTTCAAACTGAAGGGTGAGGGGGATCTCTCTGGTATATTATGATTCAGGGCCGTTTGGATCTACGGCGATGGGGGCTTTATTTCTACCGAACGGACATTACGTGGAACGTTTTTTTATTATATGGTTTTAACAAGTTCAGGGGATTGATTCTCTGTTCTTGGTGAGGGTAGAGCCTCTATTTGACTCGTTCAAATTGAACTCGCCCGCTGTTATGGCTCTGCCCTCACTGGATAGTTTTTTAACTACATGCACGCAACATTGAGCGAGCTGTTCGCCGGATTAGGGCAGCTCGTCTCAATCAGCAAAGATGGATTGTGAGATATTTAAGGTTCTTTGAGTGAATAAAGAATTTTCCTTCTAGCGAAGGAATGGGTTCTCAAGTCGGCTGGATCTTCACTCCACACACACACATGAGCCATCCATCACACCACACACAGTCGGCCTGAGAAAACTCATCAAGGGAGTTCGCCGGACAGGTGCAATGCCTGTCCGGCGCCTTTAAAAAGTTATCTCACAATGTCGGAATCCGCATCAGCTATAGACTTCTTCCCGTTATTCACAAGTTATTCACAGAGGTTTCAACACTTTCATCCAAACTGATTTTAGATGAGCAGGCTGAGATGGGTGTTCGGGAAAATCTTCTGGCTGAGGCGCTTGGAAGAATTTTTCTATATTTCCCTTCTCACGACTCACTCCGAGTTGGATCCATTTGATGAATTCGCTATCTTTCAAGCTTTTCAGATTGGCGCAGGCCAGTATGACGCCTCGGGGTTTAAGCAGTCGGGTGGAGAGCTGGATCAATTCGGAATAATCTTTACGTACTTGAAAGGATTTACCTTTGGCTACCTGTGAGAAAGAAGGAGGGTCCAGGATAATAAAATCAAATCTTCGCCCTTTGCGCTCCAGGCGTTTCATCCATTCTCTGGCGTCGCCGTAAATGAAATCTGCAAGTTCCGGATCTAAACCATTGCGCAACAGGTTCCCCCTTCCCCAGTCAAGATATTTACGTGACCAATCTAAACTGGTTGTTCGATGTCCACATGAGGTGGCGCAAACAGAGAATGCGCAGGTATAGGCAAAGGTATTCAGTACCTCCATCGGTTCTTGCGGATTGTCATTGATCCGAAACCGTTGAGTTACTTCATTTTGCAATAATCGGAGGCGGTTGTGCCGCTGGTCATGGAAAAGTCCCACTGAGTATCCCTCAGCAAAACGAACTCCAAACTTCAGGCCATTTTCAATAACTTCAAACTCTTCGGGAGCTGTATTGCCGCCAATATGCACAGGACTGGCCTCGGTAGTGGCCGATCCTCTTACTGATTTTTTCCAGGATTTGTGGTAAATCCCCTGACATTCCAATTTGGCAGCAAGTTTTTCCAGAATCTGAATTTGTGCAGATCCTGGCTTGGATGATTCAGATGTGGAGAGCAAAAAATTTCCAAATCGGTCGACAAACCAACCTTGGAATCCATCCGCCGCCCCATGGATTAACCGGTAGACGTTATCCTTCTGGAAATATTCTGTGGTTCGCCGACGATTTAGAATGGTTTCGATTTCCTTATCCACGACTTACCAGAAGCGCCATTGATTGAAAATGACTACATACAGAGCCAATAGAAAATTGGTAATGGCATGTGCGGTCATGGCATCACCCAACCTTCCTTTTTTCAACACCAACCCCTGATAGATCATCCCGCAAAATAGCGCCGCCAGCCAGTCATTATGGGTTGAGGCGAATATTGCCGCCGTGACCAGCATTGGGGTCCAGGCAAAATAAACAAAGGACACTTCGTGAAATCTCGGTTTGGCGACATATCGATACAGAAAAGATCGATAGAATACCTCCTCTAACGCTGGTACGACGAGGGTGGATCCAAACGTGCGAATCAAGATGAAACTCCATGCTGCCAGAGTGTTCGCGCCAAAGAAAACGTGCGGATTCCAGGGTTCGGCATCACTGCCAGCCAGCTTTGGATAGGAGTTCGGTAATCCAATCAGTTTCAGCAGCGGATCAAGCCCGATCCACATGATAAATACTCCAACTCCAACCAGGATGGCTTCGCGGCTGACACAGTACCGCATTTCCTTGACCAATGGCAAAGTCGCCCAAATCAGCCAGGCGCCGACAAAAGTTTTCAGCGCATAAATCCAGTAAACTGACGCGGGGCCAAACTTGCCCTGTATCCATGTCAAAGCCAGAAAAATGACAAACGGAGCGATTCGTGGCTTTGCCGGTGAATCTTCCAGTTTTTTACGAACCGAGGCGTTCAGATTCCACGCCATGATAATTTTGATGCTTGCTCAGTTGAGATTTAAAGAACTGGACTCAGGCCATCTCCTGTGGATCCAGATGAGTTTATTCCTGTTTTCTGCGGCGATAAATTAGCGGATCGGCGTTGGCGGATCAACGTCTAAACTGGAGTATCTTCCGCTCACTGCCGAGTTGCAGCAGGACTTTCTTGGACTCAATGGAGATGACGCGGATTTTTCCAATTGTCTCACCTGCCAGTAAATCCCGGTTGTTGATGAGCGCGACCGGATCATCCGCATCATAGAAAATTCCCTGCAAGCGGAGTTCTGGCCAACCTCCTTCAGCCGGGATCTTGCTCAAGTAAACCTTGGGAGGGGCGACTTCTTCTGGAATTGATTCGGGATCTGGCGTGACTTGGGCTACCTGGGTGTCAAGAATTTCTGATTTTGCGGATTGAGCAGATTGAGTCGTGGAGATGTCCTCCCTGGATTGATTTTCATTACCCCCTGAGGAAATCGGAGATTCATTGGGATTATCCACAGATCCATCCGGCAAGGGTTTGTTTTCCACTGTTTTGGGTGCGTCGCTTGTATCCGATGCGTCCGTCGATTTCTCCTCTCCCGAAACTGTTGAACTGACCGATTCGGCAACGGTGGGTTGTGCTGACGAGGCTGATTCAATTGAGTTCGAACTCACGTTCGCTTCTGGATTTGTGGGGGAAGAGTTGCCGGATGGAGATGGCTCGGATCTCAACATCGCAAGAGCGCTACCGAAGAACCAGCCAGCTATGGCAAGACAAAGTCCTAGAGAAAGCAGAGCGGCAACGATCCAAGGCCACGGTGTTCCACCCGATTTTTGTCTTGCGGGGACCTGTGACTGAGGTGTCCATGAATGTTCACCCACAGGTTCCAGAGTTTCATGAGATTTTGGCGCTGGTCGAGGTCGGGCTTTGGTTTGCTTTTTGGCCCGCTTCAGCGCGTCATTGATCAGGCTCACAGAGCTATCCTCCCTTCCAGTTCACGTATGGCTCTCCCGACCATTCTCATCGTGATACGATCTGATTCTGAAACAAAACCTGCCAGCAAACATTTGTCAGCCAGGGCGTTGACTAATCTGGGAATCCCCTGGCTGTATCGAAAAACTCGCCAGATGGCAGGCCCGGTAAAATAAGGAGCGCCGCACGCTCCAGCTATCTGTAACCGGTGATGAATGTAGCGATTGACTTCCTGTTTGTTGAGTGTCCTGA
>JAUIHU010000573.1 GCA_030432175.1 Verrucomicrobiia bacterium
GCTCTCGCGCGTCTCCACGATCTTGCTCAGGGCGTTTTGCATCCGGTTTTCCATCGCGTCGCGCTCGGCGATGGCGGCGGCCGCCTGTTCTTCGGCCGAGGTCTTGAGCGCTTCCAAACGCGCCGCTTCCTGCCGGGCCTGTTCGGCCTCGCGCTTGGACTGCGCGATCATCTGGATGGCCTCAGCCTGCTCGGCCTTGGCCTGCTCCACCGCCCGCTGCGACTCCATGGTCGCCTCTTCCAGACGTTGCCGTTCCAGCTTGGCTTGCTCGGCCTCGGCGTGGGCCTGGTCGATCATGCGCTGAGCGGCTTCCTTCTCGCGTAGAGCGGCTTGCATCTCCTCGCGTGCTTTGGAGGCTGCCAACTCGGCTTCCAACTTCTGCAATCCACAGTGCTGAGCGATGCTGATGATTTCCTCCAGCAACTTCCGGGCAACCCCGATATTCCTGCTCCCAGGATGAGTCAGCACACTCACCAACCCAATGTGCCGCTTCCAGCCACCAGTCCGCTGGTGCAACGTCGCTTCCCCTATTACTTTTCCGTCCTGCAACATCAAAAGCGGCAGGTTGCGATCGTAGTCAATGTTCTCACACCATTCATGGAAGAGAGATCCATCCGTCAAACGACTCTTTACAAACATCCGCTCCTCTTCGGGCGTGGCCAGATAAAGGTCCTTTAATAAAATCTCGTCCTCCCTTTTCAATGGCCGGATTTCGGTATCCGTTCCATTCAACAGCTTCACGGTCTTAGGGTAATCATCCAGAATAAATTCAAGCGACATAATGATTTCAAATTTAAGTTTCAGTAATTTGCCGGATCCTGCCTTTTTTAAATCTGCTTTTCCATTTCGGTGGAATGATTTCTCCTTACCAAAAATGCGCAGGTCCGATGGAATGACTGCTTCCCGGCGTGAGCGATTTCAGCGCCGGATGGGGGGATCCATTGCATTGGCCAAGGAATGGAAAACAATGGACAATATACGGTCAGTGTTGGATCCCTGAGGAGCTGCTTGTGTCAGAGTGGACTGTCTGAGTTTGTTCTGAGCGCTCCGATATTCTGTCTATTTATATACAGTTTTGAATCGCTACTCAGTAAAAAAATCTTTGACACCCAAAAAATTGTGACTCGGAAACAGTTTGAATCCCAACGGGATTCCGGAGCACAGCCCAGGGTTGCGAGGCACGAGCTACCCTGGGTTACCGATCAAAACCAGAACCAACTCTGAAGGAGTTGTGGACTCTTACATTTCAATTCAATGAATCCGATGAACGGTATATTATGACAAAATCTTTAAAATCTTTGATAGAATCTTTGACACCCAGATTTTAACCGCTCAAGAAGGGTGGCTTTTTACAGGTTCATTCTATTTCAAATGCTGGATCCACTCGCCGAGCTGGGGCTCAGCGTTCCCGGGATGTTTATGCGAAGCCTCAAATTCCACCACTCTCATTCCTGCCACCTTTAACATCAAGGTTCCGTGACCTTATATTCCGACGAAACCCATCTTTCTGCTCTGAACCAGCCCGATTCCAAATCTGGATTTTTTATGAAATCATAAAATTCATTCCGCATGGAAGATCCATCGCTGAACTTCAGTTCACTGGCAATCAAAGCGCTGGATTTCAAACTGAATTCCACCTCAATGGACTCGATCCAGCGCCGCGATGTGGCGGATTTCGGAATCAGGGATAAAACCACATCCGCTGTTGGCGCTTCACTGCCAGCGTCACTCTGACTTCCTGACTGGACTTCCTGGATACTCCAATCAAAATTGGACTCCAACCTTTCTCGTGATCGGGGAAATCCGGCCTCCATCAGCGCCAGCGCATCCTTCCACGGACCATCCTTATCCAGTCCATACTTTTCAGCGCGCTTTAGCCTCGGATAAATCACATACATATCCGGGGTCGCCTTCAAAGCCAAAGTCCGCGCCGGATCTCCCAGCCGCCAGAGGAAAGTATCCGGCGCTTGAAACCAGACATGCCCCTTTGCGATCAGCGGTTCGTTCAACGTCTTCAGTTTCCGAATCTGTTTAAAATCCGACTCCCAGGACTCCAGCTCAGCGCTCAACTTCAAAGTCTCATCCAACAAATCTGCTCGGGCGACGCCAACTGCGCCCGCCATTGCCAGGATCAAATAAACCAATTGTATCAGCTGTTTCATAAAATCTATCCTTTTATCCAATGTAGGGCATGCACGTGATGGGGCATGCACGTGGGCGTGGGGCACGCACGGAGGCGTGCCCCTACGTGTCGTCATTCATTCCTATTACAGGAATAAAATGAAACCATTGCTCCGGATGTGACTGTACCAATGGCTCAAAATGTTTCATCATTTCGGCGGTCAGCGCAATCCTTCCGTCGTGACTCCGCAGCGCTTTCCTGTCGTACTCCACTTCAGGAAGGATGTGAGCGCAGTATCCTTCGGTTTCACGCAAAATGGCTACCGGCAATATCACACAACCGGACGCGCGAACCAGTTCCGCCACACCTCGGGATGCCTGGATGGTGGATCCCATAAACGGAACTTCCACCCCATCACCTGCCATCGGTCGATCGAGTAAAGCGGCTACCGCTTCACCTTCCTGCAGCTTCTGAATCAGTGGCACGGTTGCAAATGGATCTTCCCCAACCACCCAGGTTTTAACACCGCGTTGAGATCGCAGGTTCTCCCGCATTTCGGTAAATCCTTCTCCCGGTTCTTTGGAGGTCACCACATTCAGTTTCACCCCTCGTTCCGTCAGCAGAGGCGCTCCGATTTCCCAATTTCCCAGGTGGAGAGTCACTAGAACAATTCCGCGTTTAGTCTTTAACGCAGATTCCATGTGCTCCCAGCCTACCCAGCGAGCAAACTGCTCCTGTACTGATGCTCCACCTTCAAATCGCCAGAGATCCACCAGTTTGACGCTGAAGGCTTCGAATAACTTCAACGCCATTTCACGACGATGAACCGGATCTCCCACCATGGGTTGAAGATTGGATTCTACTATCTGCAACCTTTTCTGATTCAGAGATCCGTATGTTCTGAACACAAACCGAGCAAAAGGGTACAAGAGCGCGACAGGAATGCAGCGTGAAATCTTCAACGCCATCAACCATACTGCAGGACCATAAAACCTGGATGGAGCCTTCTCTTCCTGATCAGTCACCCCGACCCATTTCCTCCACCAGAACGGACAAAACCCAATCGACACCAGAGCAATCGCCAACACGCCCAGAGCACAGGCCCGTCCCAGAGAGGCCATGCCAGCATTTTGCGAAAAGCTCAACGAACCAAACCCCGCGACAGTCGTCAAAGCGCAAAGACAAAGCGCTTTCCCGACTCCATTCCACATGCTGCGCAAATCGCCTCGATTTCGCTTCAGTGATTTCTGGATGTGAATCGAATAATCCACTCCCAACCCGATTAACAACGGACAGGCCATGACATTCATCAGATTCCATTCCCAATGCAACCAACGCATGAAAGCCAGCAACAGCCCCGCTCCACTGGCCAGACACACCAAACTCAGCAGGCAGGTTTTCCATTCTCGAAATGCCAACCACAACGCCGGCAGGGTCAGCGCAAAAACCGGAATAACGATTTT
>JAUIHU010000574.1 GCA_030432175.1 Verrucomicrobiia bacterium
ACTTCGCCGCGTTTCAATCGTTCAATGGCAAAGATATAGTCTTCCATGCCATGATCAAATCGCTCTTCAAACGGAGTTTCCTGCCATCGAGCGCGCCTCAACATGCCGCAGCTATTGGAATAAATCGCCCCCATCTTGATGCCCTTCTCCTCCAGTTCCTTCCAGGTGACACGGTTTGAGTAGTAATCATCTCCGGTCCAGATCGGGCTGGCGCATGCGACTTTAGGATCATCAAAAAAACCGGACAGCCTCTCCAGAATATCCGGTTCTTCTAAAATTGTATGAGAGCTGAGCGGCATCACGAGATCTGTTCCGATCTCATCCATTCCAGCATTCAAAACCTTCCCATGCTGGTAAGGATGCGGCCAATCCAACACCTGACCGCCCTGATCGCGAAAGAATTTGTCCGAACCATCATTGGAAGCATTGTTGATTCCGAGTATGCAATCCGGACGTCGAGTCTGGGCCGCAAGGCTTTCGAAAACCTGAGGCAACGTTTCCATGGAATGATGAAAACGGATGAGTATACCAATGGATGGACTGGCCATGGCTCAACGCAGAAAAAACAAATACAACTCTTCAGCCTTGGATCCTTTTCAGCACCCACTGAACGATCGCGTCTTCATCATTTTCATGTTTCCAGACAACCCGCAGAAATTCAGCTGGATGAATGTCGTTCTCTTTCAGGAAATGCCTGTCACCGCCACAGCCGTACATCGTGTCAGGATCCATTCGCCCCTGCAGTTTAGCTTTGGCTTTTTGAATGATTCGAGGCAACCAGACAATTCCTTCAACTTCGTCCTGCTTGGAAGGAAATGATGAAGGATCCACAGTTCCCTCAGCAGGCTTCCCTCCCTGCTCTTCGAGAAAGTAGGCACGACGGATATCCTGCACCAATGCAAAGGTCGTGAAATCAGGCTCGCCATGCAGATTGTAATCTTCTGCAAAGTCATAGACTTCCTGCGCTGTAGCTCCGATGGAGTCTAGAAATGTCTTTTCCTCGGCGGTAAAATAAGATTGTGCATCCCGGTTACCTTCGGAATACAAGAGGGTAGCCTTGTCCCAGATCGACTTGAGCGATTTATGGTATTCGTAGTTTTTTGCCTGACTCATGTTATTAAATTTAACTGAATCAGACAGAATTGACTAGGGACTATTTGTTTCCAGCCTTCGGTAAACCTTCAATCAGCTGATCGGAAGTTCCAGTTCCGCCCGGGACATTAACGGGTTCCTTGAACTCTACGTTGTTAATCTGACTGCTGAATTGCAACAGTTCCACTTCGTAAATGATTCCCATGTTACCAGGAATCCTCGGCGGCAGTCCGGCTTCTCCGTAGGCTTTTTCGGGTGGCGCAATAATTTTCCATCGGGCAGTTCTCTTCATTTCAGGCAGACACTCGGCCAGAGCTGGCACAGCCTGGTTGATCACCAGCCTCGTCGGACTTCCCGAGCGGAAGTCATCATTCAGTTCAGTTCCTGAGAGAGTGGTTGCTTTGATGTAACAGACAGCTGTATCGCCATCCCCAGGCTGTTCCCCGAATCCTTCTCTGATCACCTCGACCTGAATTCCGGTCCCAAGTGTTTTAACTCCTTCTTTCCGGGAGTTCTGCTGAAGGAAGTTCTGTGTGAACTTCAGGTTTTCAATCTTTTCCAGCTGTCTGGCCAGTTCACGCTGCTGTTGATTTTTTTCCTGAATCATCTGATATGCTTTCTGCAATTCCTGCTGGCGATTTTTTAAATCACCGTTGAGCTGCGCAGCAAATCCGCGCATCAACGATTCGCGATCGAGTTCATATCCCTGCTTCTCGAGTTTCATTAACATGTCCCGAGCCAGGAGCGCGCCAAGTACAAATCCCGGATCTTCCATAGTTACTGCTTTTCCTGCCTGGCTTTCGCCAGGTTCCCGGGATTGCCCAACAACCGAGTCCAGTTGCTGCGCTTGTGTCGTGGATCCTGCTATTATTAAAACAATGGCTGCTCTCAGTATCGTTACTTTTATATTTTTAATCATAAAAATTACTTTTTGAGTCCTGTGAATCTTTTTCTGAATTCCGAAACCAAATATACTCTCTTCAGACTACCAGCCTGCGCCGATTGAAAAAAATTCGACTGCTTTATCTGTTTCTATTTTTTGAAACACTTCTGCCAGTCCCTCTTCATTGAGTTCAAGTCTTAACCAGGGCGTTCCTTCAGCAGTGAGATTAATTTTTTTGTAAATTGTATAGCGTCCATAGGGTTCGCCTTCTGCGGTAATCAGCAGCAGGTCGGGAGTCTTCTCAATGCTGATTTGCCCAGGCGCGTTTCCGGGTTCTTGCTTTAATCTCCAGAAATAAATATTCTGTTTCTGCAATTCTACTGGCAGGGTTTGTGTATCAATGGTTTCAGTGATCTGACCCTGTGCCCATGTATGTTCAGGCGAATACGTTCCAGCCAGACGCCAGGGTCCAGAGATACTCTCCGATTGTTCCAACGTCCAACGCCAACCAGGCGCCCCATTTAATTCCAGATGAAACCTCCCGGGTGAGATTTCCCAATCACGGAATCGAATCCTCGGATTCATGGGACTGGCTTCAACTTGTATATGTATTTCCCAGTTTTGGCCTTTCGGGTCAGTCGCGCTAAAACGCAACTGGTTGATCCCGCCCAACGCCGGTGGAGTCATCGCGTATCGACCATTCGTCAGGGGACGAATTGACCAGTCACGGATCCCTTCGAGTCCATCCTGGTGGACTTGCCATCCTTCATCAAACGCGCTCTTTCCAACAGCACGCAATAGTAATTCTTCCAGGCTGAGTTCATAGTCTACTCCACCTTCTATTTGCAAAGTGACTTCCTGGATGACCGGAGAACCAGGCGGATCCAACACGTGAATTGTGATTTTTGCAACCCGATAAAAATTTTCAGACTGCACTGTGTACTCCAATGTTTCAGATCCTCTGTAATTCAGTGGAGGCGTATATATCCACGTCTGATCTGCTCCTGTTGCAATCTGACCAAATACCTGTTCAGGGTTCAGACGGACAACCAGAGTTTCGTTGTCCACAAAACGATCATTCGCCAACAAATCCAAGGAACTGAATGCCAGCGCCGTTTCAAATTCGGTTTCAAAAACATCTGATTCCAGAAGTGGTATATCCTGGACCGGAATGATATTGATTCCAACCCAGTGAGGTTCGCCAATGCCCTGTTCATCCCGACTGGCAATCTGAAAGCTGTCCAGTCCGAAGTAGTCAGGTTGGGGAGTGTAGGTGAGCGTCGCTTCTGCAATTTGAATGGAACCATGTTGAGGTGGCTCTGTAATCTGAAAGGTCAATGCGTCCTGTTCGGGATCCAGGCCAGGGATTTCCCAGTTGATCGCATTGTCTTCCAATGTTTCGAGCCAGCCAGCTACTCTGTCATGAAACTCTGACGGCGTTAGTTTCATTTGCAATTCGGTGAGGTCAATGGTTTGGAATCCTGGGCGGTCGTTGACTTCCAACACGGTGAGGTCAATGGCTTGGTAGGCAGAGAGGGAGGGGGTTCCGTCATCTATAATCTCCAGAAAGATCCTGCGAGTCTGCCCCCCATGTATTTCCTCAGGTCTC
>JAUIHU010000575.1 GCA_030432175.1 Verrucomicrobiia bacterium
GTGTTTCAACAAATCGATCCAGGACAAAAACGGTGAGGTAGGAAACCACCAGGCCAAAGACTGCAATCAGAGCGCCTTCAGTGATTTTCAGTCGCCATACATCACGCCGAAAACCATCGAGCGCTGCAGCAATGTGCGGGCCCAATGTCACCGGAGCAGAAGTTGTGGATGCATCGTTCGGCTTCATAGCGTGATTCATTAAACTTCACCGACAATCTTTCGAAATGTCCAAAACATTCCGAGTAAAAATACTAACATTCCACCCCAGTATGGGTTTGCCCAAAGTCGAGTGCGATGGACAATCGGATCAGGCTCAGGAATGTTTCCCAGTTCCTGAACAAGTCGATTGATCTCATTCAATGAAGTGGTTGAACCACCGGTCATGGAAGTGATTTCCTCAAGGACATTCAATCGAGCAACACGTCCGATTGCTTCCAGCGACTTGCCTTGGACTCGTAGATCCAGTTCCAGTTGAGATCCAGTGGTTTCGCTGGTGGCGCTGAGTTGATACATCCCTGGTTCTTTTGGAATTAAAACGCCACTGAACATCCCGGCCGCGTCACCTGTTCCGGGTTGGAGCCGAATGCTCTGCACTGAACCTGATGGAGAAATCGCTTCGACTACGACATCGTCTTCTTCAAGAAAGGCCCCCAAGGGATCCAGCACATTGGCTTTCAACTGAACTTTTTCATTCACTTCAGGTAAATCAGGCGATGTAAACAGTCGCATGGATGATCCGGACGACTTTTGTCTTTGATAGGCCATCCAACGAGCGACTTGTCCCCAGAATCGGTAATGATAGCGATCTTCCACGCCTTCCCTCCAACGCCAAGCGCTGTCCGCTCCCATGAAGAGACATTTACCGGCTCCGAAGGTTTTGGTGACGATCAATGGGATTCTCCCGGAAGCATTGGTCTCCTGATCGTGCACCGCCAGTGTCTCGGATCCCAGCTTGGCTCGCAGCGCCGGCGCATACCAGTGAAATCCCGGAATTTTACTCCAGACTTCACTGTTCTCCTGCGCGCCTTCAGCAAGTTTCGTCAACAAACTGCGCTGACCGGTCTGGGTCAATGCGAAGTGCCCCGGCTGTTCGGATCCATATCCTTCGGGTTGATCCATATCAAACACAACCGGGTAAAGGTCGGCGAGCGGTCCTTCGGTGAGTGTTTCCTGAAATCCATATCGGCCTGGAAGAAAGACGAGTCCTGAGGCTTGGGCGCTGATAAGTTGGCGAATGTCTTCCGCTTGTTCTTCTGTGAGTTGCTTTTCTCCAATCCCCACGTCGCCAAGAATAACAACGTCGAAACGGTTGAGTTCGTTGGACGTTGGAAACGCTTGAATGTATCCACGCCCGCCACCTTTTTGTGGCAGATCCGGATGAAACAATAGACAGGTCACGTCGACTCCCGGATCGCGTTCTAATGCGTTGCGCAAATAACGATATTCCCAGCGTGGATAGGATTCAATAATCAGTACTTGAAAGGCTTCTTCTCTGACTTCAATAGGCGTGGAGAGAATATTGTTGCGCTGAACGCGGTCCAGTGGATCCTGCACGAGCTCCACGCTCAGTTCAAAGTTCCCGGTGGCTTGGGGTGTCCAGGTCCAACTGCCTTGAGCGGTTTCCAAAGCTGGCAAGCGTACTACCTGATTCTGGTCGACGACTCCGTCAATTTTGAGAATCGCGGTGACATTGAGGTCTTGTCCGAGCGAACTGCGAATCTCAAATGGCATTTGGATCGGTTTGCCTTGGATTGCAAATGTCGGAGCGTCCAGGCTGACAAGTTCGATATCGGGCAATGGGGTTTCGCTACCGGCGCCGACAGCGTAAATCGGAATCTCCCGCATCCGGAATTGTGCAGCTGCTTGAGCCGGCGTTGTTCCGGTGTTCCAGTCCCCGTCCGAAATCACCAATGCTGCTCGAAGACTATTGTAGCGATCCAGGGTTTCGTTCAACGCCTGGTTCAGGTCTGTTCCAGATTCTGGTGGATCCAGTTCTGACGAAAACGGTTCAAAGATCCATTGCAAATCCCCGGACTGTAAAGTGTCGGCTGCCATTTGATTTTCCCATGCAGATTCTTCTAACCAGGGCTGGATGGCTTCCATTCGACTGACTGGCGACTGACTTGAATTCGGATCGATCAGGACATCTTCAGTCAGCATGCTTTTGGATTGATCCCAGAGAACCACGATGGTGGACCGGGCATCGCTGGTTGAAGGAGCCAACCACTCGGGTTGACAAAGTGTAATGCCAACAAGAGCGACGAGTATCCAACGAAACAATTCCAACCAACCAATCGAACGTCGGTATCCACTCCGTTTCCAGGCGACCCAGCCCAGCCACGCAGTTCCAGCCAACGCAAGAATACCCAGCGTCATCGCCACCGGAGTCGGGAAAAAGAATATGCCTGCGTTCTCACTCATGACTCAGTTCGCGGGAAAGGGTTTTTATATACCGGGGCTGGACTTGGATCAGGCAGACACAACCAGCCTTCCAGAATGAGAGCGAGTAGCATAAAAACCAAAAAAGCTTTCCACACTTCACTCGCCAACGGACTCTCGGCTCCAATCTGGTCTTCGACCTGCTGAAAAGCCACACCTTCGAAAAGCGTTTGCAACTGATCTTCAGAAACAGCGCTGGATTGCGATTCAGAAATAGCAGCGTTGACCGCGATCCATTGATCTCCATTCCGCCAGGCTGCGGGAAGCCAGGCCCGGTCGGATGGCGCTGGTGTCTCTTCAGGACTCATCAAAGGCTCGAAATCAGCCAGTTTTTCAATGAGTCCTGGTCCCGCAGCATATTGAGTAGCGTTGGACAATGATCTGGCCCCTTGCTCCAGGGCGCGATGCATCATGACAAAGAAAGCGACGGCATCTTTCTCGAACGTAGAGTCATCAGGACCGGGCAAAAAACTGCAAAAATAAATCCCGCCCCGGTCAGTAGACTTACGGATCAGAACCGGAATATCGTTCTCCAGCCTGGCCAACGGAGATGCGCTCCATTCCACAGATTTAACGTTGAGCGGCGCATAGCGAAAAATGCGGAGATCGCTCAGCGGAAGCGGATCGCCATTCTCAACATTACCCAACAAATCGCTATCACTGCGCCACCAGATCAAACGACCATCATTATCGTCCTCCAGGGATTCCCATGGCTTCCATTCAATCCTATCAGTGGATCCAGCTGACTGAGAGATTTCCGCAGGAGGAAAAAGCATGAGCGCCTTGCCGGTATTTGCCCAGGCTTTCATACGCTCTTGCATGTCACCGTCCGGCATAGCCCCTTGCCAAACCAATAAAGACAATGCGTCCCAGTTCAATTCGTTCACCCTTTCCGGACTGATAATGCTGACATTATTTTCAACTCCCGGATTCATCGTCACACTCAGACATTTGTAAAAAATCGAAGCCGTTGCGGAGTCGTCGCTGACAATCGCGATATTTCGAACTGGCGGTTCTGAAAAAACAAAATACCACCGGTTGTCCATCGGATTAGAATCCCCTGGCAATCCGACAAATCCCCATCCGGCATATTGTCCTTCTTTTAATGGAAGCCGGTGCCCCAATAGAGAGG
>JAUIHU010000576.1 GCA_030432175.1 Verrucomicrobiia bacterium
CGTAACCTGGGTGCTATGTCGTCTTCAGGGTTTATCAAGCAAGGCGACCGTAATACGGCTGCGATTGTTGATCGACTTACTTCTGAGGTAGCACTTAAAAGAGGTCGTATCCATCCTATGCAAGTTCTCATTGCTATGAAAAGGTGGAATGAGCGTAGTATGGGTATTGACCTGACTGAAGTAATCAACGTCTTTCTGAGAGCCGAGCTAGTGTCGTGGTTAAATATTTAATCAGCAAGGGAATTGCATCCAAAAGGCTAGAAGCAAAAGGTTACGGTGAAACCCAGCCTCTGACTACAAATACAGATGCTGTTAGTCGTAAAAAAAATCGTCGTATTGAGTTTTTGGTATTGAATGACTAAGGCCTAAAGATTACAAACCGAGAATCTTTCTGGTATGGGTATGGAAAAATCCAAAGGGCTTTTTGTGAAAGGGTGCTCGAAGGCAAGAGAATAGGCTACCAAAAGCATTCCTGTGGTTTCAAGCGCATGATAAGTCTCAGGGTGGTTTTGAGATAACTTCTTTTTCCTCCTTCAGTCTGCCCAAGAAGCTTTTCATCTCCTTTCCAATATCCGCCAATGATCTGAACCACTGGAAATCCATTCTCAGCATACCCGATTGCTGGCTCCAATAATTCCGACAAAGGCATGCTGCCAAATCGTTCTCGCAAAGCTTGCCACCCGGAAACACAACCCGGCACAGACCATGAGAGAGGTCCTGTTGCAGGGATTTTTTCCAATCCCAAAGTCTCAGTGTAATGTTCCAGAGTGGCTGCCTGCGGGGAACGTCCACTGGCATTCAGACCATAAAGCCGTTCCGCCTTCGCATCCCAGACGATAGCAAAAAGATCTCCCCCAATTCCACAACTCATGGGCTCGAGAACACCGATTGCGGCATTTACCGCAATGGCGGCATCCACAGCATTCCCACCTCGTTTCAGGACATCCACCCCCACTTGAGCTGCTATTGTGTGGCTTGTAGCGACAATACCATAAGGAGCTATGACTGCGGAGCGCGTGGATTTAGGGTTTCCAAAAGGACGATCAGCGCCAGAGGCATGCATGCCCGGAGCTGAAGCAAAATGTGCGTAGCCAATACTGGACATCCAAAAAATCTTTAAAAGTGTTCTGGTAAAGTTGGAGGCAATAATTTTTGGAGACATTAACTCCATATAGCAGAAATGGAGTTTTACGGAAATGATTTCCCCAACTCCAGATCCCTTGGGTGCGCGATTAAAGGAGGGTAGCGTAAAATTTTTCCAAGGGCTGAAAGCCCGACACATAAAAATATTATTTGAGAAAGGGTTCTATGAATGTGTCGGGCCTTCAGCCCTTTTGATTGAGGAGAATGCCGCCCTGGGCCTGGCAGCCCAGGCTGGTATGTGTCGCGCCGTTGGCGCTGGGGGGCATCGATCAGGAGTCTTAATAAATCTTTTTGACACCCAAATTTTCTACCTCTTGTGCTATTTGACGCTACAAGAAATTATTTTTCATTTTCTCGCCCACCCCGACAGCGAGTGTGATTTGAAAAGAGTGGAGCTTCACAGTTCAGCTCAAATTCAATACTGGCTCCACTCGCCGAACTGGGGCTCAGCGATCCCAAGGCTCCACCCACTTTCAATCGTACCCCCATGCTGATATAGCGAATCCACTGACTTTACTTTTTGGGTGTCAAATATATTACTCTATATTACTGGGCGATTGTGACGCGATAAAACACTGATCCCACCGTTTCCAGCGGATCATTAAATGAAACTGACATTGAATCGGTCGGATTCGAGACCGGCTGGAAGTTTTCGAGGTCCGTTGATTTTTCAACCACGTACGAATGAGCAGGGCGAGGGACCTGGTCCTCGATCAAAGTAGCAGAAGGCCCCGACCATTCCACAGTCACCTGGGATCCATTGCGCTCGATGTTTTCGATTCTGGGAAGAGGTCGGACCCCAATAACCCCACGAATTGGCAAATCGCCGCCCACCAGACTTGAATCATCCCATGGATAAAAGCGGTTATCTCCACCTGACCAACTGTCACGAACCCGAATGGAGCGATTTCCGGTGGATGTTTCACGGTAACCGTAGATTAGGAAAGCGTGAATGGTTGGGTTAGCGTTGGGGACTCCGCCGATGGAGCGGCTGAGGGCGCTGGAATCCTGCAAGTAAAGCAGGACAGGGAAGCCTGCATCAATTTCTGCCATGACATCTTCGAAAGTAAACCCTGTGCCTGCGGGCGCTTCGGGATTCACATCTGCGAGTTGAGAGAAGACGGAGCAATCATAGCCGCAATACTGCATAAACTCTTTCAGCCCTGAAGGGATGTCAGGGATGGGTGATCCAGAAGCGCTTGCAGGCTGATAATTCCAGCGGCGTTCCCCAGATTTATCCCAGAACACAAATGAATAGCCGTCAATATTCCCGGCGCATTCGTCATTCAGGTTTTTCCATTTGTACTGGTTCAAGCCGATGAAATCGCCAATACAGTCCGGATCATGAGCCGGTCGACCCTCAGCAATGTATGGATCCTCGGACGTAGATTCGTATTGTACCCAGTAATCTTCATCATGCGCTTCTGACGCCCAAAGATGCAGAATATCATCATTCGGAGGCCAACTGGTGGTAGGAGCCACACCATTATTGGCGGAGCCGGTGTAGATGTCAGGAAAACCATTTCTGTCCCAAAATCCCATTAAATTACCGGTAGCAGTGCCAAAACACCCTCGGTGCCATGCATAATCAGGTAAATCGGAAATATACACATTTTTGCTTTGAGCCAGCGCTCCGGGAGAAGCGACTAACAAAACTCCAAAGACACAACTTGCAAAGCCAAGATTCCGCAAAGACTGCGGCCAACACACTTTATCGAGATTCGACATAACCTTCAGTACTGATTGATCGTTAATTTCCCCAAATGACCTGAACTCTGAGTCTTTGAGCCTCAATCAGTGGATTTATTTCAATATAAATCGAAAAAACAGATAAAAACGATCTATTTCTGAAGACGGAAGAATTTGGGTGTCTCGAAATTTTACTTCGAAATCATTGAAATCCCGGATCGTCCGGAAACACATCGTGCAAATCGAGAAGAGTCAGAAAATCAATCGTTTTAAAATCTGCATCCAAGGCTGGAGTTCCGCAAATCTTGGCGCCAATGGACAAATAAGCCGAAAGCAATTTAGGAGCTTTAGGCGTTATTTGAGTTCCCATACCACCACTCAATCGAATGTCAGAACTGGAACAATCCATATGATGCAGGGGACACGTACGAAACTCCGCCGAAACAAGATGATTCTCCGCCAATTTCTTGTACAAGGCCATTCCTTGCGCAGGATCTTGGGATGTCAGAGAACTACATCCAATTAAATATCTGGCCTTGTTTTTACGGGCATATTCAGCGATTCCGTGCCAAAGCAACCCAAGAACGTACAGATTCCGGTGATGACTGTGTACACAAGCGCGACCAAGCTCGATCATTTGAAATCTGAAAGGTTCAAATGGTCCGAAATCGAATTCCTGTTCGGAATAGTAACCCAGGTGGGCTGCTGCGCGTTGGCCTGTTTGAAGGCGGTAGG
>JAUIHU010000577.1 GCA_030432175.1 Verrucomicrobiia bacterium
ATCTGGTCCGGCTAGTCATGCAACCAGTTTATTGACACCGATGCCACACGAGAACTGCGAGATCCAAGCGGACTGGCGGTTTCAATCTTCTCAGCATTGAGATATTCCATATTATATCTGACGCCCATGCGACTTTGAATTCGATCCAAAGGAAACTCTGTGCCAATCCCACCACCAGACTCGCGTCTTTGAAACGCAGCTTCGTCTCTTTGTCTGGCGTATAAACTGAAAAAACCGTCCACCGGTGAATGAAACAATCCGGGAGCTGTGTAGTCATAATTGATCCTTGAAGCTCGGATAGCCTGAACCAGTCGCAATCTCGAACTATGAGCAATCCCAAACAAATTACGCCGTTCCCATTCAACGCCACCACGCAGTAACTCAAAGGAACCATATCCTGCCAGCAAGTTCACCTCGGTGGTTTTGCTCTCTTGTAAGTGATAAGTGACGTTGCGCGTTGGTGGTTGAGTTTCATCAACCGGATCTTCAAAGCTATACCGAACGGAATCGAATAAACCGGTGCGGGCCAAACGATAACGAGCATCCTGAACACTCAATGGATTGAGAGGGATGCCTGGATCCAATTGAATTTTTTTTCTGAGAAACTTTTCTTTCGTCTTATTAGCCCCCTCAATTTGGGTGTCGCCTAAAACAAAGCGTTCTCCGGAGCGTGTTTCTGCTTCGATATCAACATAAACAACAGGGTATGTGTCCTCCAAAACAGTATCAGCAGAATCAGTTGCAGTGGACTTGGCCGGTTCAGAATTGGAAGTGATCACACGAGTTTGCGCCTCGGCAAAACCTTGGACATATTCGCGTTCCCGGAGGCTTTGTAGCCAGTCCATGACCCATGTTTCAGAAAATCTTGTTTTTTGATGAAAGACTCGCTCCACTTCAGGTTCAGCCGAGCCTGCCCTGATTATTTTGTGTTGAGTGGAACGAACTAAATACAGCGGTCCTTCATTGACCTGGATTTCGACACCTACTTTTCCGGAATTTGATTCAATTGAAGTGATTGTCGATTTTGCTGTTGCCTCTGCAAAACCCAATTCGTGCAAAGCCCTTTCAAGTTGGATCAAGCTCTGTTGAAGTTGATCGGGAGAATAAATTCGGTTGGATTTGAGTCGGATCAGAAACTCAGGACCTCTGAAATAAGTGGCAGCTTCCTCCCTTTCTATTGCTGTCAAGCCTGTGAATTGTATTTCATCAAGGAAATATCTGGGGCCTGATTCTATTCGGAATATGATCTTTTGTATGGGCGCCATTTCAGAAATTTGAAAGCCGGCGCTGTCAATATTGCGATAATGCGAAGGAGCTTCGGTTTCAAAAATGATTTCCAAATCAGTTTGGACATCCAGGTAGCCCATGGACTCCAATTCATCTTCAAGAATGCCGACACTATCCTCTACGAAATTGCGGTTGAGTCTTTCAGGGCGTCGACCTTTAGGTGGGAGAGTGATCCAGATAGCCTTTTTAAGCATGCGATTCACCCAGAATCCAAAACCCTTAACCTCAATTGAGCGGTGATGTAATTCGGAAATCTCATTGTTTTCTGAGTCATCCAGGCTTGTTTCAGGTACTTCCGAATCCAGGTTATGAGTTGCTCGTTCCATAAAAGCGGCCTCTGCTTCCGGTGTTTGAGACATCGAAGCGGTTTGAGCCGATTCAAGCGTGCGCTTGGTTAAATCTTCTTCTTCAGGTTCCTGAGCAAATCCGTTTAATGAAATCGCAACGAGACAAAGTAAGAATTTTGAAACCCAAAAAGCTCGCTGTCTGAAGGCTGGCTGGAGTTGAAAGTACATCATCAGCGATTGATTAACTGGTATTTCACGCCCGCATTGATGGCATCGTATTCGTCGTATTCACCTGTCAGCGAGAATTTGTCGGACAAAACATATTCCAAATTGTAGGTGACACGTCCGTTGTTCGAAACAGATTCGCCGGATTCAATAGTGAGCCGGGAGTCGCCGGGTTCTTCAAGTGACCATCGATCCAAGAGGCTCTTTCCGCTGTACAACGCCAAGGCGCTGGCCTTTTTTGTTCCACTGTACGTCAGCTCATTGTCAGGGAATTTACCAGCAGTCAGCATTAACAAAATGTCCTGGGAGCTGAGTGGTGGATTGGATGAAAAAATCGCCACTGGCGCTTCAGCGGGCCCGGAGACCTCCATTTGAATTTGATAGCCGAAAACCTTGGATCCAGCGATCACATAAACAATGGGCTGAGTGGGATTGGTTTGAGATAAAGTGACTATGCCCTGCCGGATCTTCAGTTTTCCGAATGGAAATTGTATGGCTCCGTGGCTCAGCATGACATCGCCAATGAGTATTGGATCTCCCAAAGTTCCATTGAGATTCATGGCAACTGAAGCTGTACCGTTAAAAACCGGACTCCGAATTCGCATGAAATCATCGCCGGCTATGTGAAGTTTGAGATTCCAATCTTGTAAAGGAGGGATTTGTAACCTGAAAAAAGGCGGTCGCGGCAATGTTTGTTTCGGACCTTGCATGGCAATTGCCTGAATGTCAGTGATGAATATGCTCTGCCCCAAATTGACTTGCCCGCGAATAACGGGATCAGTGGTTTCACTTTTTTCAGTCGTAATATCAAAGCTGGATCTCAAAGCCATCCCAGGCTGATTTACGACAGTCAGATTTTCTCCAACGACATGGATCTGCCAGTCGGGTAAAGGTATAGTTTCAATCGTCACTTTCTCCCAATCTTCGACACCCAGAAAATAATTGATCGCAGGCGCCGGCTGGATGTTCCCGTTTACTGAAAATGAGCGATCCCCGATTTTACCGTTAATATTTGAAAACTGGATCTGGTCCCCTTTCATCTCAATTCGACCTCCAATTTGCTCTACTGCCCGAGCCAATCCCATGGATCCGGTAGCTAGTCCCTGAAAACTGAGAGCGCCTTCCCAACCAGTTTCAGAGTTCCAGCCGCCGGTTCCCTCAACGCTTCCGACAGGTCGGATGATTTCTGGCAGTAAGTTTTCCAACTCCCTGATATATAGCGGTTTCATCTGATACTGGAATTCGGTGGATTGATCAGGAACTTTCCCAACATTCAGACCACTTTCAGCAAGTTGAACCGACCAGGGAGCAGAAGCGGTAGCCGCCAGACGAATTTGCTTTGAATCTCGAATTTCAAATTGCCGGATTCTTTGACCTTTGGCGTCCCCCTCGGTTTTCAAATTCAAGGTCCATTTTTCAGGGACTTTTTGTGAGCTGGAGGACGGTGATAATCGAAAATCAGGCAGAAGTGTTTCGATGATCATGCTGGTTTGGTGATGAATCGGAGACTGATCCCAGTTCGCTTGCCAATCCAATTCTTCCAGTCGCGTATTATCCAAAACCTCACTGAGTCTTTCAGGTATTTCTATTGGTTCCAGCCAGCTTATAGCCCAGACTGGTTTCCAACCCTGAATCTCGATTTGCAAATCGCCCACCGCTGGCCATTGCAACTGAGGAATTTGGATGTCCAATTTAGTTGGACCTGAATCCTGGGTGTCAGATTTTGCCTGGCTTTGGATGTTCAAATGCCCATTCAAAGCCA
>JAUIHU010000578.1 GCA_030432175.1 Verrucomicrobiia bacterium
GTATCAGCATGTCCATTTTCTGAGGCTTCTTGAGATGCTCCGACATTTGAGCCGGATGTTGAACCCATGGAGCCATCCAATTTTCGAGCCTGATCAAACATGTCGTTTGAAGGTCCGCCAACAGCGGCTTGCCCCCAGCTAAGCGCAACATTTCCTTCAGGAATGTTAAATGAACTCACGAACACATTGGTTGCTGCAGCTGTAGCATTTGTTGAGATTACAACAATATTCGTGGTTGGTGCGTCCAGAGAACCGATGTCAGCCAGCAGGTTTTCAGTATTGATATTGCCCGGAGACATCAGGTATCTCAAACCACCTGCATCATCGCGGGTTAATCCATTATAATAGACTCCAGTTCCAGGAAGAGCAGCCAAGCCAAAATAATTACGCCCAACATTTCCCCCTCCAAGCCCGGTCCAAGACACCAAAGAGGTTAAAACAGAACTTGTGGGATCTACAGGAATTGGAACAGCTTCATAAATATTAGCTTCACAACTATCATTAAAAATAATTAATTGAATCGCGTATGTGAAGGCAGATCCATTAACGAAACGACTTGGGTTCCATGTTACAGGATCAAAATTCCGCATAAATGTCGTGAATTCAATAGGATGAGGTAAATTAGGATCACATTCCCGATCTCGGAGCGTCCAAACAAACCTTTCCGGACTTCCTAAACCCACCTGTTCCAACAGTGTACCCATTACTTCGGTTTTCAAGTCAACCAACCCCAATGCGCTAGCCCTGGCGTTGATTCGAGCGCCAGTCAAAGGATACTCTGTTAAAGTATCAGACATTTTGGAAACCGGAGGCTCTCCGTTCAAAATCGCAATTGCTTTTTCAACTTCTTCGACTCCTTTTTGGCCGAAGAAATTGTAAAAGGACTCATCAAAGGCGTAAGTCAGATTGGAAACGTTAACACGATATTCTTCTGCCAACATTTTCGGACCGCCCATGTCACCGGGATATTGGTAACCAAGCTGCTCAATCTGCCACTCTTCGAAGGGTCCGATCAGCGTAAAGGCGCTTACTGAGGCGCATCCAGCTAAACTCAGCGCAGCAATAAATCGTAATGTTCTGAATCGATACATAATTTCTAAAGTATTTATTATCTTAGCATGACTACCCGGAAGTATTTTGATTCATTCCCGACATTTTCCAGGCTAACTGAGTCAACTTCATCCACTGCAAATCTTGGGGCGGAAAATGGCGCCCAATTTTCCAAATCGGGAGATGTCTCGATTTGATATACCATTCCTGGAGTAGTGTTCCACTGCAGCCGGGCTCCTAAATTTCCACTGATCATTCTTATCAGCAGGAAGTCCTCAGGATCAGTCGGATCTGTGCCTGCAAGGAACTCAAAAAGATTACTTGCGCCATCGCCATCGGAGTCAACCAAAGCTCCAGGCAAAGGTGTATTACTCATATCCCAGTAAGCCGATTGCCAATCGTCTGGAAGTCCGTCAAAATTAGAATCAAACCCATAAGTTGTGCCAGAGGCAGGGTCGGAGTAAGGAGTCGTGATGCCGCCAACCAGCCTGGCCGCAACTTTCACGCTGTGAGTAGAGCTGGGAGCAAAGCCCCCGATGGTGACATAATTTGCTGTGGTTGTTATTGGAGTATCAGAATTGTCAACTATCACCAGATATTCAATCACCGAATATCCCTCCAACTCAGCCCATGCCACTGTCAATCTGGATGAATCCATCGAGCTGACTACAGGAGCGTTCATTTCAAGATTTGGAAAATCTTGAGAATATCTTTGCCCATACAACTCAAAGCTCTCTGTGCCTCCTACAAAAGAACTCCAAATGACTAAAAATGTTCCGTCTGCCGTTACAGATATCGATGGATCCATTTGTTTACTGATCACCGAAGAATTAACTTTGAACTCTTGTTCGTGTACCAGTGAATTTGAATCGATGAAGGTTCCGAAAATTCCAGATCCAGACCCATCCTGTCCAGCGCTCTCCCATACTGCAAAAAGCGTAGAACCATAAATAGCCAATGAGGACTTATACTGATTATAATCATCAAAGTGATTCAATTTTTCGTCAAAGTCTAATACAGCCCCTGCGATATCAACCCTTTGAAGGTAGACATCCCAAATCTTGGAAATATCATTACGGTTTAAACCGTTGAAAGAAACATAGGCGTCACCCTCGCTTGAAACTACAACATCCGGATTGGAACAAATAACGTCAGATTGATTTATCTTTATTTCATGGGTCAGGAAGGCTAATTCAGATGTCAGCCAACGACCGGAAACGTTTACTTGTTCTGAGCCAATTTTACTCTCATCAACCCAGGAAACAAATATTTCTCCAGATTCAGCGCTTGCTATGGATACAGATTTTTGTCGTCCAATGGTTGTTGCATTTACCTGGACAGGATCCCCAATGCGATTTCCTGTACCGCTGAGTTTCTGAACATAGGCTTCAGTATTCGAAGACAATTTAGACCTTTCGGTCCATGCGAGAAGATAACCTTCCCTGTGAGCCTGCAAATCAAAATCAGAAGTATATTTTCCTTCTGGAGTTAAAATAATGTCATCTGATTGAAAAAAACCATTCTCCAGCGGTCGGATTATCAGTCGCTGCTCCCCAAACGGACCAGTCAGCCAGCCGAACATGGCTGATGATGCACTGCTTACAGCAACTTTGGGATCACTTTGGATTCCCAGAGTCTGCTGATTCACGAGTACTTCGTTTAATCCAGCGGATAGGTTATTATTAATAACATTAGCGCCAATTCCGAGATCATTTCCATCATTTCCATTATCTGACCATACAACCCAACCTGAGCCCTCTGGCCCCAACGCAACTGAAGCATCCAATTGATCACCGATAATGCCTTGCGTTAGTGGATATTCCCCCCCGGAAGGCGAATACAGATCAGCATTTGCATTTGCAAACTGCAATGACAGTAGTAAAGCGAGGTTCCTCACCACCCAATGCTGATATGGTTTAGATTTTCTGAACATAAATCTTTAAGTTATACTGAATCAAAATAGGTTGGAAATCGATGGTTACCCGTCTTCAGCTGCTTAACACAATCTACTCTCAGTTAAGGGGGGACATGTGATGTTATGTGTTTACAACGTATTTACTTCTAGGCGCAAGTCAAAATCTATTTTCATGAGCATAATCGTATTAAACCCCTCTTGCTCTTTCCCAAGACTTTGACTGACAGTAAAAAATCGGTTTCTGGTTGAATCAACGTGGCCAGCCAACAAATTTGCTTTTCAAAGCTTAATGTTGGCTGACCATCTGATCATTTTGCCAATTTCGAGTTGCTGGTTTAGTTTCCTCCAGGAATCGAACTCATTGGCACGTTGTTAGGGTCAAACGGCAAGTTGTCCGGGGTATGGCGAGGTTGTCCCGCTGGATCAATAATGGTTGGCGTCACAAATATGGCCAGGTTTCGCTTACTGGTTGATGACGCTTCACTACGGAACAGTCTACCCACAAATGGAATATCTCCAAGAAGAGGAACTTTTGACTCAATCACTGAGTCTTCATCTTCCATCAATCCACCAAGCACAGCAG
>JAUIHU010000579.1 GCA_030432175.1 Verrucomicrobiia bacterium
GAGAGGAAGCAACTCTTCTTTCAGCAGGACTCTGGCGGGAAACTCTGCTAAAAGGTCACGATCAATTTTCGAATCCGTGTCATTTAAATCAGAAAAACTCAGACCGTACTCTTCCGCCAGCCATTTTAATACCTCCGCTTCATTCTCCAAAGCGCCATTTGAAAAACGGGAATCTTTTTCAAGAGCTTCTGCGTCAAATAGAGATAACTGTTTCTGCTGGATGAATTGGTTCAATTGATCGTGCATGGGGTGAACAAGCTCTGGGTTGGGGGGCTGCTGACATCAGAAAAGCGTCTTTGTTCCAATAAAGGTTTCTCGAAACAAAGACGCCCCGGTTCTGATATGATTATGAACTTTTTATAGTTAGTTTTGGAAGCCGAAATCATCATCGGTGGATGAGGACAGGGCTTCAAATTCTAATCAGATCATGCCGAATAGGGTCAGCTGAGCTTCCTGTTTCACACTCAGAACTGAACGCAACTTATCTTGCGCTTTTTTCAGGTCAGCTTCTTTGCTGGCGACAGCTTTTTTATAAGCGGCCAGTTTGGCTTTCAGATCATCGGCTGAAGCGTCATTTTCAATGGCATCCTGAAGAGCTGTTTGTTCGGGAAAATCAGGTCCGCCGAAAGGATTGCGACCACCGCGACCACCACGTCCACCTGTAGCATTATCACCTCCACGACCACCGCGACCACCACGGCCAAACATCATTCCACCCATGCCAGGTCCGCGGGTTGCGCGTTGCTTCTCCATGACGTCTTCCACCATCGGACGGACTACTTTCCATTCTGCGTCAGAGAATTCCAGTTGCTCCTGCATCCGGTCCATCATGCGGTCCATGAATTGGGATGGATCAAATCCTCCTGGGCCACCAGGACCACCTTGACCACGGCCGCCGCCGCGTTGAGCCATAGCGTTTGAAGCGCCAAACATAACCAGCGCCAGAATAGACAGCGCCGCCAATTTTTGAATGCTTTGTTTCATCATTAAAACCAGAGTCCTGCGCCGAATAGATGGTTACAGTGGATGATTAAATTATTTTTGATTTTTCTGATTCCAGCGTTTGAGGAGGAATTGAGGGGTGTGATTAAAGTTGGGTGGTATCCTGGGAACGCTGAGCCCTAGATCGGCGAGTGGCGTCAACATAAGAAGTAGGCGGAAACTGAAATTAGCCACCTTCGTTCAATCGCGCCCGGAATTGAGGCAAATTCGAAAATTAAGAATTAAAAATTAGAAGTTTTTTGGCATACTTACCTACATGAATCCCGTTTATCAAATAACCAATCGGTTTATGCGAGAGGTCGCGCCAACTGTTATTTCCGGCGCTTCGGGAGTTATTATTGGGATGATTTTGACCAGCGTTGACGTCAAAGCTGTGGATTTCAACACTCAGGTGCGTCCGATCTTGTCAGATCATTGTTTCCAATGCCATGGTCCGGATTCACAACATCGGAAAGCCAACCTGCGACTGGATACTCCGGAGGGGTTGTTCGGGGGGAATCATGAATCAGCGATCACAGATGCTGAAATTGTTCCGGTGTTTCCTGGCAATTTGAACAAAAGCGCCATCTGGGGAAGAATCCGATCTGAGGATATGGATGAAATCATGCCGCCTCCGGAGGCTAACAAACCCTTAAATGCCCAACAGGTTGCATTGATTGAAAAATGGATCTCTGAGGGCGCTCCTTATGAATCACATTGGGCCTTTCTAACCCCGGAAAAGCCTGAAATACCGAGGTTTTCCGAAAAGTCTGAATGGAACAGTTGGGTGAAAAATCCGATAGATTCCTTCATCTTGAGAAAAATGCTCGATCAGGGACTGGAACCGTCTCCAGAAGCTCCTCTGAACTTGCTGATCCGGCGAGTGAATCTCGATCTCCTGGGCCTTCCCGCGCCAGTTGAGCCATTACTGTCGGTACTGAAGCACGACTCCAGTAAAGATAAGGATTTCTTATATAAGGAATGGGTTCAAAAGGCTTTGGCTTCCCCGCATTATGGAGAGAGGATGGTCTGGCCCTGGTTGGATGCAGCGCGTTATGCGGATAGCAACGGTTATCAGGCAGACCGAGAGCGCACAATGTGGCCTTGGCGCGACTGGGCAATCCGCGCATTGAATGACAACATGCCTTTCGATCAGTTCACAGTGTACCAGATAGCCGGTGATTTGTTGAAGCGTGAGAATTTGGGTGTCAAGGATTTGGAACCGTCTCCGAAGCCTGAGAATCTGGGTGTCAAAGATTTGGAACCGTCTCCGAAGCCTGAGAATTTGGGTGTCAAGGATTTGGGGCCGTCTCCGAAGGCTGAGAATCTGGGTGTCAAGGATTTGGAGTGGGCACTTTTTGAGGCAAAGCTGGCGACCGGCTTTCTGCGAAATCACATGATTAATGGCGAGGGCGGTCGAATTCCGGAGGAAAACCGGGTCGATTATGTGCTGGATATGACGGAAACGGTTGGGACGGTCTGGATGGGATTGACGGTGGGTTGCAGCCGTTGCCACGACCATAAGTTTGATCCCATCAGTCAAAAAGATTACTACGCGTTATCCGGATTTTTTAATCAAACTCCGGTGAATGGTGGAGGGGGAGATCCTCAAACTCCTCCCAATCTCGCGGTTCCCGACTGGTTACAGCGCCTTCAGATCAGTGATCTGAAAAACAAAAGAGATAGCCTTAGGAATGATCTATCCCAATGGGAGAAATCTAGCGTAGAGTCGATTAGCTCTGATAATGATGATCCGAGTGAACCATCCACGGACCTGCCGGATAATATTTCCAGGATTTTAAAAATACACGTCAGTTCCAGAAATCGAGATCAACTGGCTGAATTAAAAGAGTATTTTCGTGAGCTGGACGCGGATTATTCGCGTCAATTAGGGACTTTGGCTTCGGCTTTGAAGGATTTGGAAGATTTAAATCGAGCCATCCCTAAGGTCATGGTAATGGAAGATCGATCGGAACCGCGTACGACATTCATGTTAAATCGCGGACTCTACAACCAGCACGGAGCTGAAGTTTCGACTGATATTCCTGAATTTCTCTCAGGTTTTGGCTCGATGAATAAGGTGGAAGGAAGACAGCTGAGTCGACTGGATCTCGCCCGTTGGCTTGTAAGCCCGGATAATCCGCTGACGGCGCGTGTGACTGTTAATCGAGTCTGGCAGATGTTTTTCGGATACGGGTTGTGCCGGACTCCTGAGGATTTCGGATCGCAAGGAAAACCTCCCACTCACCCGGAGTTACTGGATTGGCTCGCAGTTGAGTTTCAGGAACAGGGCTGGGATATGAAGTGGCTGGTTCATACGATCGTGACGAGCGCCACTTATCGGCAGTCTGCAGCCGTGGATTCAGAACGCCTTGAAAAGGATCCGGACAACCTCTTTCTTTCCCGCTCTCCACGCTTCCGCTGGCCTTCCTGGATGATTCGCGACCAGGCTCTGGCTGTTGCTGGTTTAATGCAAAATGAAATCGGAGGACCTCCGGTTTATCCTTATCAGCCAGAAGGAGTCTGGGCGGATGCAACC
>JAUIHU010000580.1 GCA_030432175.1 Verrucomicrobiia bacterium
GCGGACCGCTCCTTCGACGCCGCATTGTTTTGCGATGTCATGCACCACATCCCCGGCGATCTGATCGCGAACCTGAAGGAAGCGGCTCGCGTCTCCCACACCGTCATCATCAAACGCATGAATTCCAACATTCAACAAGTAGGCAGCTGATCCAAAGTCCGGAGCGAGCAGAATCGGGCCTTCCACGTCAGCTTTGGGCTCTTCCAATGTGCCTGTAGACCCAACGAAATCGTTGGAAATCTGAACAATGGTTCCATGTGCGCTGATCCGCCAGTCTCCGTCCACAGCGCTATCATCCGAAAAAGGATTATCCCATCCAGCTGGCAATTCATTTTGCAAAGGCAGATCTTCAAAGGTTTCCTCAAAAACCACATTACCGCCGGAACTGACAATGATGTCGTCCACCATAACTCCACCTGGCACTGGAATCGTATCAGTCGCGGTGTTACCTCCACCTTGCCCCCAGGATCCATATCCAATTCTTCCAGCCGTGTGGTCTGTGTCAAAGAAAGGAAGTATGACCTCTGAATTCGGATTGTAAATGGCGGGTGATTGAAATGTATCCCACCCAATCACTTTCACTTCAAATGAATCTCCGTTGGCGATCACTGTCGCTTTGACTTTCTTGTAAAATGAAGTGTCGGCTGGGTCTGTCGCAATAGCCTGATCAGTGATAATCTCCGAAAAGACTCCGTTGCTACGTTTTTGAATACTGACACCAAAAGGCGCGCGCCAGGCGGCTGTGTTGTTTTCTCCAACAATGGTCAAGCGGTACCAGTTATTTTCATCCACATAACGGAAATAAAAACAGTTCCCGTCATTGTCCCCAACCGTGAATGTCACTTCTGCAGTAAAATCATTCCAGCTTTCATCCCAGTACTCATCGCGGACAATGATTCTTGGACCATCAAAGCTGACGTTGTCTACAATATTATCCGCTCCAATGAAGGAACCATCATCCGCTCCGCGGAAATCGTTGCTGACGTCATACGCTCCGCGATATCCATCGCCGAAATCGACAACTCCGAATTGACCGGGCAGGACCGGATCCCGTTGAACGTTCACCCAGCGATTAGTCCAATCCGCTTCCGCCAAAAGCTGTTCTGCAAAATCAGGATTCGTGCCCAATTCCCATTCTTCAATATTTGTCCAGGCATCTCCATCCGGATTACTTCCGGCATCCTGGCTCAGGTCTCCGAAGAACTCGCGTTCCCAGTCGTCCGGCAAACCATCCGAATCGCTGTCTTCCAGGAAGTTGGCGGTCAGAGTTAACGGACGGGTCAGCGTCCAGGAAAGAGAAGGAACATTCACTCCAGTAGCTCCAGACCATCCTGCGAACAAAAATCCATTGTCAGCTGTTGCGATAATGGTCAATTCAGATCCCTCGGGCATGTAATCTCCGGTTGATCCCTCAACAACCACCTGTCCACCGGAGCTGGCTGTAACATTCACCTCATATTGTGTTTCCCAGTTCCAGGTCAACGCGGATGGAGTGTTGATCACAAAAGAGACAGAATTTTCCGTTCCGCTTACCGGAACCGAACCTTCACCTGTCCAACCGGTCAGTACCCGACGCACGCCTGGCAGATCTTCAACGACGGATTCGACAGAGGCTTCCACAGAATCACCAAAATCATAACTGTTGAGGCCAACTGCAGGAGTTGGATTTCCAAAAGCCGAGTTGACCTGCAGTGGCAACCCATCGATTTCCAAAACGGAAACTGAATCAAATTCAGTTCGGGACATTCCCCAGCTGAACAAACCAATCTTACCCTGACTCAAAGACGGATCTAGCTGAAACGGTCCGAATGAAAAAACTTCTCCAGTGTTGTCCGGATCATTCACGATCTGGAGTTGCAATTGCGATCCGATTACTGTGGCGAACAAATCAAATGCAACACCTGTTCCTGGGATAAAAGTTGGACTGTCTTCATGGAAAACTTCACTCCAAACACCGTTCACACATTGTTGAACGGACATTCCCTGCCATGGACGTCCAGCGCCCGTTCCCTGTTCAGCAAACGCGATCCGAACAAAGTTTTGCTCATCCAGAAAACGAACCAGAGCGCCATGCCCGTCGTTGTCCTGAGGTAAAATCCGGAAGCTGGCTTGATAATCCACCCAAGCTGTGTCACCTGCCACAACAGTTGGCGATATAAAGTCGATGTTGGAATTACCATTAATGTCGGTTGCAGTATTGTATGCGTCACTGTTTTCATGAAGTGTCCCGTACGGTCCTTCTTCTCCCAACGCGAGGGACCAGATTCCAACTCCGGCATTGCCTCCAATCAAAGCAGTTTCTCCATCAGCGCGAACCAATGAAACCACTTCCCAATCGGTTAACGCATTTGGGTCTCCAACCAGGGTCTCCGGACTGAGCGCCACATCTTTGATTTGAAATCCGCGTGGAGCATTGCCGCTCATTCCCCAGGTAAACATTCCCACTTGACCGGCCGCTGACTCTGGCAATTGCTGGTTATCGACCAGAATGTATTCGATCGGAAAGTTCTCCGCATCATCAAGAACTTTCAGCGTCAGGTTGTTACCAGTGGTCACTTCAATGATCACATCAAATGCCTGCGCATTGGTATTGATGAACGTGGTGAAGTGGTTGGGCATCGAGAATCCAAAAAGATTTTCAGGAACCCCATCTTTGAACCGGTCCACGTTCCATTCATTGTATGGATAAGCAACTCCGTCCCGGCTCTGCCTTGGGAATGTGACCCGATAGAAATTATTTTCGTCCTGAAATCCAAAGATCAGACCAAACGCGTCGTCGTCCCCAGCTACCAGACGGGCGCTGTACTCAAATGTCTCGCCAGTCACTGCCTCATTAATCAGCATGACAGCTTTGGCGGTTGCCGAACCTCCAGCTGGGCCGGTGTAAATGTTGCTTTGTTCAAGGAAGGATCCACTGACGATGTCATATTGCCAGCGCATCGGACCATCAATGTAAGTGTCATCAGGTTGAACTGCGGTCCATCCGGGAATGCCTCGATTAAAATCATCTTCGTAAATAACTTGCGCTCCGGCAGAAATAGCTAACGCCGCTGCACAGCCTAAAATCCGGGAAACATTTTTTCCAGTTGCTGATGCAATCATAATAAGAAACTTTCTGGTTCTGTCTTCAGAGTATTGTGAAGAACAGATCGGTGAATGGCCGGACCTGTTCCAATAGGTTAATGTGAAAACCATTCTTAAACATTCCGGCGCCGGGATTGTGAAACTAACCCGACATCCTAGCGCCGAACAAATGAAGCACAACCTTTATTCCTTATTTCAATCATCCCGGGTGCGATTGAAAGTGGGTGGAGCCTGCTGGCAGCCCAGGCTGATATGTGTCGAGCCGTTGGCGCTAGAGTCATTGAGTAGGAAAATCTTTGACACCCAAAAATTTGTGACTCGGAAACAGTTTGAATCCCAACGGGATTCTGGAGCACAGCCCAGGGTTGCGAGGCACGAGCTACCCTGGGTTACCGATCAAAACCAGAATCAACTCTGAAGGAGTTGTGGAC
>JAUIHU010000581.1 GCA_030432175.1 Verrucomicrobiia bacterium
AAATTACCTCTTTGAGGCAATGACGTTTCGTCCACCAACAAATGAAGAGACGCAGGAGTATCTGAAGATTGTGACTGACTCCATCAGCAAGCTTGGAAAAGAGGAAGGGACGTTCATGGGATTATCCGCCATATTTCTCGATCGGGACGCGTTGTTTCGCACCGAACTGGTGGAACAAGGGGAGCCGGACTGTGATGGACGGGTAATGTTGCAGGACTGGGAACTGGGGCTCGCCGTGAACCATGCGCTGCGTTATATCCAGCCAGACGAGGAATTACGGCAGGCGATTGTTGAAGGGCGGATGCGAACACGGGATGACGTGAGAAAGGAGGTCACTCGGATGCTGAATGATGACAGTATCCGCAAACCAAGGATTCTTCGATTTTTTCGGGATTACTTTGATCACGACCTGGCGGGATACATTTGCAAAGACGATCAGGCGCTAAGGAGAACCGGTGTGTCGCGGCAGGGCGCTGGTCATTATCGGTCCATGTTTGACGCTACGGCGAGCACAGATCGTTTGATTGAGTGGGTATTGGCCAAGGATCAGGATGTTTTGAAAGAACTCCTGACCACTCAGAAAGTCGTCGCCGCTTCTGAAGACAAAACCTATTTTGGACGACGTCGTACTCCCGAAGAAATAGAGCAGGCTAAGGAGGCAAGGAAAATTGCTGAAACCAGGGCTGAGGCGGAAGCTGCGAAAGAGCTGAAACCGATTGAAGAGGCAATTGAAAAACTGAAAATGGCTTACGACGCCAATCCGGACAGTCAACAGGCCCAGAAAGCTTTGGAAAAAAAGCAGCGTGAACTGGCGAATAAGAACAAACAGTTAAAGGCAGAGAAAAATCGAAGACAACGGAATTACAATGTCGAGGTCGAGCCCGCTGAATTGGAGGGTCCAAAGATTTTTGCGCGAGTCAGTCGGCGATCTTTCGGGAATGGCACATTGAGACCGGAGCGCGTTTTGGCGACAGCTCCCGAAGGTCAACGGATGGGGATCCTGACCCACCCGGCATGGCTGGTTTCTCATTCCGATGCAATGGATAACCATGCGATTCATCGTGGACGTTGGGTACGTGAGCGACTCCTGGGTGGAGGCATTCCGGATGTTCCGATTACTGTGGACGCCATGTTGCCGGACGAACCTCAGACCCCTTTGCGAGAGCGCATGCGGGTCACCCGCGAAAAGTATTGCTGGACCTGTCACGAGAAGATGGATCCGTTGGGGTTGACTTTTGAAATGTACAACCATGCCGGACTCTTCCGGACTACCGAATGGAGAAAACCGGTGGACTCCAGTGGAGAGATCATCGACTCGGGAGATCCGGAACTCGATGGGCCGGTTGAGAATGCGTTGGAAATGATTCAGCGACTTGCTGACAGCGAACGCGTGGAACAGGTCTTTGTCCGGCATGCTTTCCGATTCTGGATGGGGCGAAACGAGAACTTGAATGATGCTCCGGTCTTGCAGGCAGCACACCAAGCTTATCGAGACAACGGAGGGAGCATGAACGCTTTGATTGTTTCACTACTCACCTCGGATGCTTTTCTGTACAGGGAAGTTAACTGAACCACGGAAGGCTCGGAAAACACGGAAATTTATCAACCACAGAAGGCACGGAAAGCGCGGAAATTTTGAACCACGAAAGGCACGAAAGGCACGAAAGATTTTTTCTTCTTCTTTTCCGTGTTTTCCGAGTATTCCGTGTTTAATAAAATTTTCGTGCTTTTCGTGTATTTTGTGGTTAATAAGTTTTCGCGCTGTTCGTGTATTTCGTGGTTGAGTTACGGATTGATCCACTTACCCAGAAGGATTAATGTTCAAGGATGATTCGATCGCTCCTTTTGTTGTTGATCTCCTTGATTTTCTTTCCGTCTGTATCCAGCTCAGCTTCTTCGTCTTGGCCACAGTGGCGAGGTCCAGAGCAAAGTGGTTTGGCGGAGGAATCGAACCCACCTGCTAACTGGAGCGAGACGGATAACATTCGCTGGAAAGTTCCGGTGGATGGGGAAGGTTGGAGCACTCCCATCATATGGGGTGACCGGATTTTTCTGCATACTGCCATTCCTTATGACGCCAATCTGCCTGTTCCGAATGTGATTCCGGAAGGGACGCCGAATATTCGATCGCACCCGGATGTTGAAGCGACCTGGAAGGCGCAGCGGATTGGGATTATTTGTTTGCGGCGTTGTGATGGAAAAGAGTTGTGGCGGCGCATGATTTTTGAAGGCATGCCGCATCAGGGTCACCATCGGAAGGGAGGTTTTGCTTCACAGTCCCCTGTGACAGATGGGAAGCATGTTTATTCCTATTTCGGTTCATTTGGATTGTTCTGTCATGACATGGATGGCCAGTTGATTTGGAAATCCAACTTCGGTTTTCAGGCGATAGAGGATTCTTTGGGTGAGGGAAGTTCACCGGCTTTGGATGGTGAGCGATTGATCATTGTTGTGGATCACGAACGCCAATCATTCATCACAGCATTAAACAAAAATACCGGCTGTGAGATTTGGAAGACGAATCGCGATGAAGTGTCGAACTGGAGCACTCCAAGGATTTTCACTCACCAAGGAAAGAAGCAGATTGTCGTTAATGGGGAGACAGTTTGCTGCTATGATTTTGAAACAGGGAAACAGCTTTGGAGTTGTGCTGGGCAGAATGCAAGCGCTTTGCCGGTTCCTGCAGTCGGTCATGGGATGGTATTTACTTCGAGTGGTTGGCGACGGGATGTGGTGATGGCGATTGAGTTGGGGCATGAGGGGGATCTGACTGGAAGTGAAAAGGTTCGATGGACACTGGACCGCGGAGCGCCTTATGTGCCGAGCCCAATGGTGTGGGGGGATGAAATTTATCTACTGGAAGATCGCAGTTTTCTCTCATGTGTACGGATTGAGGATGGGCATCCCTATTATTTGAAACAGCGACTCCCTGGAGCGTTGAATTTCAGTGCATCGCCCGTTGGAGCAGCTGATCGGATTTATTTATTGAGTGAAGACGGGCAAGGAATTGTCGTTCGCAGAGGGATGGATCCGGAGATACTGGCCATCAATCAACTGGAGGGGAGATTTCAGGCATCGCCTGCCATTGTTGGCGATCAGATTTTCATTCGCAGCGCGGACCATTTGTATTGTATTGAAAATTGATGTCGCCGTAATTCGAACCCATTATTAAGAGAACACGATGATGCAAAGCCCTCCACAAAAACTGGTGAATGCTGCCATTAAGATGAATTCATTATTCAGAATATTCTGGATGGGGATTTCATTCATGTTTTTCCTAATTGGCCTGGGAATTGCAATCTTCGGGTTTGTTACTTTGTTGAAAGCGAGAGAAAGTCCATCCTGGCCGACGGTTGATGGCGTCATTGTTTCTTCAGAATTAAAGAGTCGACTGGATGATGATGGAGATCGGTTGTACTGGGCCGATATTGAATATGAATATTTGGTGGATGGGTCCCAGTTGACCGGGAGAAATGTCAAATTTGGAAAGGTCAACACGAACCGTTCTTAGGA
>JAUIHU010000582.1 GCA_030432175.1 Verrucomicrobiia bacterium
CATTCAGCTTATCGACCTGCCCTGTGCGTGTGTAGTAATGTTCCAAAAGTCCAAGAGCCTGCTCGGAAAACATGACACTTTCCTTCATTAAATCTTCCACAATCTGAATACCGGCTTCGTTGTCCTGTTCCAGCATGGATGAAGCTTTCAGGTAACGGGCTCCGAAGTGATTCGGATCAAACTCCAACGTTTTATCGATCCACTGTCGAGCCGGTCCAGCTCCTTCGATTTCATTGATGGCAACCGCCCAGTCCCAGGCTGTCTCAGCGTCCTTGACTTCATCCTCGGATCCAAGTTCTTTGCGGACTTCCTGAATCTGCATGTGCCGGTTGAGCCAGGATTGCGTCATGTTTTCAGTCCAGTCCTTGTCCAACTGTTGTGTCAGTTCATTTTCTTTATCCTTTAAATAAAACGAAGCTGCGGACTGTTCCACCTCAGGCAATGGCGCTGGTAAGTTGCCTTCCATAACTTCCGGAGGCAGAGTTTCCAGGGCTTGCATTCGGTGCGTCAGTGAAGGGTGAGTATCCGCATTGGAGGTAGGTCTGAGGTAAGCTTCTTTCAGCCATTGAGCCTGCTTGCTGGCTGGGATTGGCCGGATCGATTCTTCTCTCAATTTCGAGTACACATCAGACGGCGCAATGGATTCATTCTTGATTCGACCATACAACTGAGGCCAGAAATCAGACGATAACCAGGCCCCTCTCAACTCCACGCGTTGCAGGGTTCTGCCAGCAACTTCTTTGCTGGTGAAATCCGCGCTGGCGGCATCGGCGCGATATTCCTGAAGTCGGGACAACACAAATGCATGCGCATTAAATCTCGGCCAAAACCAATCAATGAAGGGGATCAAGGCCCAGGCCCCTTTGTGTCCCCTGTCCCCGATGGCATCAATGATTTGAGACCAGCTTCGGCGAACCCGATACAGCCAAGTTCCGGAAGTTCCGTCCTTGTTGGACAAGTGAGCGAACTCGTGGGCCAGGACCGCGCGAAACTCTTCTGGATCCAGCGATTGCATCAGAGGCAACCCAAGTGTCAAGTCACTTTGATACCAGCCCAGAATTCCCAGTCTGGGTGTCTGACAAACTGAAGCATTGAACTGGTCGTCGATCAGCACACGATCAAATTTAGCGTCCGCAACTTGTTCTCGCAGCTCGTCGAGCAGCTCAAAAAGTTTGGGATAATCCCCCTGAACCAATTGGATTCCTTCAGGTCTTCCCAATCGAATCACTAAACCCCGCCCGATAGAGAACAGCAGCGCTATCGCTACCAATCCAACGGCGATAGCGATTTTGATGGTGGCGTACTTCGGATACAGGATCACCATAGTGATAACACCAATCAAAGCCGCCAGCGCAAGAATGAAGACCAGCGCCATGTAGGAAAATCCGCCCAACGCCATCCACAGGGATTTGTTTCTGAGGCTATCTGGTCGACCAGAGTACTTTTCCTCTACTTTCTGAACCAGTTGATTGAATTCAATGCGAGTCATTGATTTAGATTTAAAAAGGAATGTAATTTGAACGATTGAATAAAAAGAGCAACCCAGGATTGGCTGGCTGAAACTCACACTGAACGCCAATCCTTAATTTGCTGATCGCTTCATAGTCCTTATATAAATGCTGATCCGCATTGGATGTCCAGCTTACTCCGCTATAAAGATTCATCCGGACATTCTCGGTTTATCAACCAATCGTATTTCAACTGCTTACACCATGTTTTCGGAAATCTGCAGATCATATTTGAACACTTTTTTGTTGAAAAGCATCCAAGGAGTCAGCAAGAGATAAAAAACAGTAACAAACATTAACAAAAAATAAGATGAATAATAAAAATGCAGTCGTTGGATTATCGAACGTGCGATCCATGAAATTTTTTGAGCTGTTTGATGGTTTATTGCGCCGACGGGAATCCTTTTTTGAGGCTATTTTCAACGATCAGGAGGTTCGGCCGCTTATTCGTTGGTCGATAACAGCAACTCTTTTGCTAACCGCCATTTACGGGCTCACCATGGGTATGATGTCCTTTTCCAGCCACGGGTTTTCCACGGGAATTGCGCAATCTCTCAGTTCAGCATTCAAAATCCCTTTGCTTTATCTGGTGAATTTGACGGTTTGTTATCCTTTGTTGTATTTTGTTATCGTTTTAATTGGTTCACGATTGAGCTTTCTCCAGACCCTGACCCTGATTTTGCTGACAATCACGATGAATTCTATTCTGCTGGCTGGCTGTGCGCCGATCGTTCTGTTCTTCATTTTTACCGGATCGGATTATGTTTTCATCAAAGCCCTGCATGTGGTGGTATTTGGGTTTAGCGGGAGTTGGTCGATGATTGCTCTTTGGCAGGGGCTGACAGTGATGTGCGAGAAGTCTGATTTGTACCCCAAACAGGCGATCCGAATCCTGCAAATATGGATTCTGGTTTTTGGTTTCGTAGGCGCCCAGATGGCCTGGAGTTTACGTCCGTTTATTGGGTCGCCAGATCGTGAATTTGAATTTATCCGCAAGCGGGTGAAAGGCGTGAATGAAGGAAATATTTACCAGGCTTTGATGGCGCCGTTTACGAAAATGACAAACCAAAACCGATCTCAGGAGCCAGTCCGTCATGTTGATTCAGAGTTGAGTTCGGATTAGGAATCAGAAATACATAGCAAGAATGGATATGGCAAAATCCGAAGATGACATCCTGACTATTGAAGAAGTGGCTCGTTACCTGAAAATGAAGCCACAAACAATTTACAAGTGGGCTCAGGAAGGACAAATTCCTGGCGCAAAGATTGGTAAAGAATGGCGATTTCGTAAGCAGATGCTGGATGAATGGATCGATTCCGCGATTGTTCTTTCCAATGGGGGATTTGATTTACTGTTACAGTCCAGCCTGATGGAGATTCGCCAGTCTAAAATGACTGAATCGGAAATGGACCAGGTATTGAAGGAGGCTTTGGAGTGAAGCGAGTGATACTTTACCCGGATGTCATCGGCAAGGCCTTTTTTGATCCACTGGCTCTGAAGGTGTTGAACCAATGGAAGTCGGGAGAAATCCGGCCGGTCACCTGTCGAGAACTCGTGGTGATTTATCTGAAAATTCTCCGTCGAGCTGGTGTGGGAGAGCTCAACCTCCGTCGCTGGCTCTGGTGGTTTATTTCTGCTGAACGGTGTGATTACGTTTCAGATATGACTCTCGATCCTCAACTTAGTGTGAGAGAACAATGTTCAGAACTGGCCAATCTACACGGGGTGGATTTGATTTTAGACATGGGGAAGGGATGCGATAAAAAGTGGGTGGCCCCTTGGAATGCTGAGCCCCAGCTCGACGAGTAGAGCTGGTATTGGAAGTGGGCTGAACTGAATGGCAAAGCATTATCAACGTTGGCTTTGGATGCTATGTGGGATGAATCCCAACGGGATTCAAACTGTTTCCGAGTCACAATTTTTTGGGTGTCAAAGATTTTTCTCTACAGCATATTTTCTCTCAGAACATCTTTTTGTGTCGGA
>JAUIHU010000583.1 GCA_030432175.1 Verrucomicrobiia bacterium
TGTGGTGGCTGAATCGGTTTACAATCGCACAAAACTCGTGGATGCCACCATCAGCACTGTGAAGAAGAACCTGATGGAAGGCGCTGCGCTGGTGATCATTGTTCTTTTCGTTTTGCTGGGGAACTTTCGGGCGGCATTGATCACAGCGCTGGTGATTCCGCTTTCCATGTTGTTTACGATTACTGGAATGACCTGGGGAGGGGTGAGTGGAAATCTGATGAGTCTTGGGGCGCTGGACTTCGGCCTGATCGTGGATGGCGCGGTGATCATTGTTGAGAACTGCATTCGGCGACTTGGAGAAGCGCGTAAGGATCATCAGGGTCAGTTGCCGGCAAAAGATCGATTCAAAGTGGTGTTTCAAGCAACACGTGAAGTGGCGCGTCCGAGTATTTTCGGGGTGATGATCATCATGGTGGTTTACCTGCCGATTCTGAGTTTGACTGGCGTGGAAGGTAAGATGTTTCGTCCGATGGCCTTGACGGTGATCATGGCCTTGATTGGAGCGATGTTGTTCTCACTGACATTTGTTCCTGCTTCCATCGCGATATTCCTCTCTGGAAAAGTTGAAGAGAAGGAAAGCGGGTTGTATCACAAGATGGTGGGAGGATATGGTCGTTTATTGGATTGGACCACTCGGTTTCGTAATGCGACCGTGGGAGTGGCTGCGGTTTTAGTTTTGGGTTGTGGGGCCCTGGCGACGACCATGGGACGGGAGTTTGTGCCGAGTCTGGATGAGCAGGATATTGCTTTGCATGCGATGCGCATTCCCGGAACCAGTCTGACCCAGGCGGTCAAAATGCAGCATGGTGTTGAGGAGAAGTTGAAGGAGATTCCGGAAATTCAATCCACTTATTCTAAAATAGGGACAGCAGAGATTGCGAACGATCCGATGCCACCGAATGTGGCGGACGGGTTTGTGATCGTGAAGCCCAGATCGGAATGGCCGGATCCAAATAAACCCAAACAGCAACTCGTGGAGGAGATTGAGGAAAAACTTGAGGAACTGCCGGGGAACAACTACGAATTCACGCAGCCGGTTGAAATGCGTTTCAATGAGTTGATCGCTGGTGTTCGGAGTGATCTGGCGGTTAAAATTTTTGGAGATGACATGGATCGACTACTGGATTTGGGAAATGAAGTCGAAGGAGTGTTGCGCCAGATTCCAGGAGCATCTGATGTCAAAGTAGAGCAGGTAGCCGGGCTGCCGATGTTGTCCATTGAGATCGACCGATCCAAACTCGCGCGCTACGGAGCGCCTTTGAAGAATGTGCAGGATGCCATTCAGACGGCGATTGGCGGACAGGGAGTTGGGCAGATATTTGAAGGGGACCGGCGATTTGACATTGTGATCCGGTTGCCAGAGACGCTGCGAAATGACGAAATGGCGTTGAAAAACATTCCCATTTTGTTGCCTGGACACGATTCGATTTCCAGACATCCACCGAAAGCCGAGGCAACGCATTTGATGCAGATACAAACACCGAGATCCATCCCATTATCGTCCGTTGCTGAATTCAACTGGACGCAGGGCCCCAACCAGATCAGCCGGGAAAATGGAAAACGTCGGGTAGTGGTCACTGCCAATATTCGAGGTCGGGACATTGGGGCATTTGTTGAAGAAGCGCAGAATCGGTTGGAAGCTGAGATGCAGATACCTGCTGGATATTGGGTGGATTGGGGTGGTCAGTTTGAGCAGATGATTTCCGCTGCGAACCGATTGAAAGTCATCGCTCCGCTGGCTTTGGGAATGATTGGGGTTTTATTGTTCATAACCCTGCGATCGGTAAAAGACTCGTTGTTGGTATTTTCGGGAGCGCCATTGGCATTGACCGGTGGGATTCTAGCTCTTTATGTGAGAGGTATTCCACTTTCTATATCAGCTGGGGTTGGATTTATTGCGCTCTCCGGTATTGCCGCATTGAACGGACTGGTGATGGTGACATTTATCCGGGACTTGATGGCGAAAGGGGTTGAGATGGAAAAAGCGGTGCAGCAGGGGTCCAGGAGTCGATTGAGGCCGGTGCTGATGACGGCATTGGTGGCGTCTCTTGGCTTTGTGCCGATGGCGCTGGCGACTGGAGCTGGCGCGGAAGTCCAGCGTCCGTTGGCGACAGTGGTTATTGGTGGGATCATTTCATCAACGGCGTTGACCCTGTTCGTGCTGCCGGCGCTCTTCCGAATGGTCAACAAGGTCCGACAGGTCTGACGGACACAAAATGCTTTGCATTTTGTGTCGGACCGGGCAGGTTTTTGCCGGTGATGTCGGATATGCCTTTTCAAATTGGCGGTTGTCAACTTGCTTCCAATCTCTGTCTGTCTCCATTGGCAGGTTATACCAACCTGCCTTTTCGTTTGACCGTCAGAGAAGTGGGCGGGCTGGGCTTGGCGACGACTGATTTGGTGAATGCACGCTCTATTCTTGAGCGGAATCACAAAGCGTTGAAGCTCATTGAGACCAGCCCGGAGGATCGCCCACTCTCAGTTCAACTTTTCGGGGGCGTCCCGGAGGAAATGCGAGATGCCGCTGTTTATGTGGAATCTCTCGGAATCGCTATGGTGGACATCAACATGGGGTGTCCGGTGCGCAAAGTAGTTCAAGTGGGTGGTGGTTCGGCGATGATGACTGAATTGACGAAAACTGCTGCCCTGGTCAAGGGAATGATTGATGCAGTAAAAATCCCGGTTCCCATTCAAGTTGGTGGTGGCTCGCAAATCCTATCCGTTGTCCCCACTCTTCGTGCAGGACAGTGGACCGAGCTTTCCTATGCCGTCGAAGAAGCCTACAAAGAGGTACTTCGAAATGGGAAAAACTACTGTATTCAAGTCATTCTCCTTTCTGATGGAACAGACACTTGCGGGGGAGATTCGGCTGACGTGCTTGGCTACACTAAAAAAATTATGGATGTAAATCCAGGTTGTAACAAAATCAACGTCGTTTCTCTCACTGACAAACTCGACAAAGTTGATATTGATCTCTACGACAAAATCGAGCAAATCGGTAATAAGGACGACAAAGCCAAAGCTCGTCGAGTCAATGCCGCTCGCGAGAAGAAAGATGTGGAAAAGGCCATCGAAGAAGCCATTGCCGAGGTCCTGGAAGAAAAAGAAAAGGCCATCGAAACTGGCTGGGAAAGTGGGGAGAAAAAAGAAAATGAAAAAGATGGCGGAAAAAAGAAAGACGTCATCAAAAAAGATAAGCCTAAGAAAGAGGCCAAAGAAGAAAAAGAACAAAAAGCTGAAGAAGCCAAGGAACAAGGCAAAAACGGCAATAATTGATAACCAACGGAGACAAACCATGAAAAGCTTAAAGTTATTTTTACTGGTCATCATCGGGGCTCCACTGATCGTCCAGGCGGACTGTTTGAACGGAAAGAGAGCTGATGAAGTTTTCTCTCGTCCCCACACTGTCACTAAAAACGGTGCATGTGTCGGAGTTCGATATGAAGATCACCCCATGGCCA
>JAUIHU010000584.1 GCA_030432175.1 Verrucomicrobiia bacterium
TGGAGAACGAATTGCCGAAGCGTTAGTTGAGGACGGGCTAATTACTCGTCAACAAGTTGAAGACTTGTTGGAGCAGCAAAAAAAGGAAGGGGTGCGACTGCTGAAGCTGATTCTGGACAAAGCATTTGTCAGTGAATTGGACATGGTGGTTTGTATGGGGCGGGTATTAAACACTCCGCCGGTCAATCTTGGGAGAATGACAGTTCCTCCAGAGGTGACTGATTTGATTCCTAAAGACATCGCTCTTAACCATAAGCTTTTTCCGGTTTCCAGAATCAAGAACAAGTTGTTTGTAGCGTTGGTTGACCCGCTGAATGTTCTGGCGTTGGACGATGTCAAGCGGGTAACGAAACTGGAAGTCTATCCATTGATCGCCTCTGAAAAGGCGATCATGGACAAAATCAATAACCTGGATACGAATAAAACACGTATTGAGGATATTATTGAGGAGTCCGAACGTCAGGCCGAGTTGGAAGCGGATGTGGAAAGTATGGAGCTTTCCAGCGCTTCTGGAGAGGATATTTCGCAGGAGGAACTGGAATCATCGTCAGAAGAAGCTCCAGTTATAAAATTGGCGAACCTCATCATTGTCCAGGCAATCAAGGATCGGGCCAGTGATATTCATATCGAACCATTCGAGAAACACATCAGCCTGCGATACCGGATTGATGGAGCTTTATTGGAGATGCCACCGCCGCCCAAGAAAATGCAGCTGCCGTTGACTTCAAGGTTGAAGATCATGAGTAACCTGGACATTGCTGAGCGTCGATTGCCTCAGGATGGACGGATGCGGGTGAGAGTGGGTGGCCGGGATATTGATTTGCGGGTTTCATTTCTGCCGACAGTGAATGGGGAGAAGTGTGTGCTGCGTGTTCTTGATAAATCCAATTTGTCCGCCAGTCTGGATAAACTGGGTATGGATCAACACACGTTCAAACTTTTCGATACTGCGTTAAACAGCCCGCACGGATTGATTCTTGTCACCGGGCCAACCGGATCAGGAAAGACGACGACGCTTTACTCTGCGCTGAATGAATTGAATGATCCGGAAGACAATATTATTACCGTTGAAGATCCGGTTGAGTTTCAGATTCCAGGCATTAATCAGGTTTCGGTGAAGAAAGAGATCGGGTTGACCTTTGCCGCTGCGCTGAGATCGATTTTGCGTCAGGATCCGGACATCGTGATGATCGGGGAGATTCGGGATGCGGAGACCGCGGAAATTGCGGTTGAAGCTGCATTGACCGGGCACCAGGTCTTGAGCACCATGCACTGTAATGATGCGCCTGGAGCGATTGCTCGTCTGGATGACATGGGAGTCGCTCCGTTCCTGATTTCGTCAGCTATTTTACTTTCCTGCGCGCAACGTTTGTTGAGACGGATTTGTCTGAACTGCAAGGAAGAAGTCGAGTATCCGAAGAAGATGTTTGATGATCTGAATATCGACGCTTCGTTTTTTGATGGGTACAAACTGTTTCGTGGACGAGGTTGTGAGCGTTGCAAGAACACCGGTTACTCCGGACGACTGGCAGTGATTGAGGCGATGTTGGCCTCAGATGAAATTCGCAAAGCTGTCATTGCTCGCGCCAGCGCTATGGAAATTGGGAAGATCGCGATCGGTCAGGGAATGCAGACATTGAGAGATGTGTCTCTGGGTAAAGTTAAAGAAGGGATTACTACCCTGGAGCAAGTATTGGTGATGACATCCGGCCACTGATTGTTTGGCGCATTGAGCAGCGCCGGAGAATCATCGGTTTGCGAACATCTCAGACAGACTGTTTGCAAAATGGGCTTAGGTTTATTGAAGCCGGATCGTTTTTCCTTGTTGAATGGATTCCACTGCCGCGAAGGTGAGTTCCATGCTTGCCTTTGCATCCTGATAATCCAGCTCTGGTTCAGGAATTTCACCTTTGAGGAACTTTATCCAGGAACGCATTTGTTCGGGATGCCCTTTGGAAAGTGATTTTTCCTGAGATACTTTCCTGCTTTGGTACAATGAAAGTTTCTGGAAATTTTCCACTTCCGCAGTCAAACCTGCGGCGTAAACGGTCATTTTTTCTTTAGGATATTTCACATCACCTTCAGCTGAATAAATGAGTTGCCCGCTGGAGCCATCACTGAAACTCACCTGAGCTGTGATACTGTCCGGGAAAGGAAGTCGGCCTTCCGTGGGCCATGTGGTTTGGGCCGTTACCGAAACCGGTTCGCTCCCGGTGATGAAACGGAGGTAATCAAAGAAATGACACGCTTCACCCAGAACGCGCCCCCCACTTTCTTCGTAGTTTGCATACCAATGTTCGGGATCCAACTTTCCGGCCATCACTCGAATCGATACAGATTTAGGGCCAACGATGGATGTCAGTCTTTTCTTTAAATTTTGGCTGACCGGGGCAAAACGTCTGTTGAACCCTACTTGTACTGTCCCTTGGCTTGATGCGTAAACCTGTTCAATGCCTTTGAGTTCTTCGCGCGTCAAACAAAGAGGTTTTTCAATAAAGACATGCCGGTCTGCTTTCAAAGCCGAGACTGCGATCGGAGCATGCAAATGGTGTCGGACTGCGATCAATGCGGCTGATGATTCGGAGTTCTTAAATACTTCCTCGGAGTCTGTAGATGCATTCTTGAAACCGAACGTTTCTTTGACATGCCGGGCATTCAATCCGGTCTGAGTTACAACGGCTCGCATTTCTACATTCCCTTTGAGGTGTGGCAGCAGCATTGATTTGGCAAAATTGCCAGCGCCGATGACATCCACGATGGGCTTAGGGCGACTTTTGGTAACCGTTGACTCATTGATGGTTGAAGTTCGAATATTGGGTTTGCCCTGTTGCTGCGAAGAGGAGGGTTCTGAAGTGGAGTACTCCAATACGACACCTATATCGGTGTTATCCGGCTGGGTCAGGTTTTCATACACTTGTGGCGCAGTGTGGAAAGGGGCATGCCGGGTAGTTATAGTTTCCAGTTTCAGTTTGCCCTGGTCCATTAAATGCAGACATGCGTCAAAATTCCGTTGTTCAGTCCAGCGTACATAACCGATCGGATAATCAGCGCCGCCCCATTCATAGGCGGCATCATAACGTCCGGGCCCATAAGAACGTGAGAATTTTACTTCCAGTTCTTTTTCGTAAAATACTTTCCAGGGTAGTTCGATGCGAGTGATCCCCACATCCACTAACTTACCGCGATCTCGCAAAGCATCGGCTGCTTGTTCGATAGGCGTGTTACTCTGGCTGGCAACACAGACAACAGCGAGATCCACCCCATAACCCTGCGTCCACTCCCGGATCTCATCACGTAAGTTTTGAGTCCTGGGGTTCACGAAGCGTTCTGCGCCTATGGCTGAGCAGTATTCACGACGGCTCTCCATGAGATCCACGGCCATGACGCGCGCTCCGGCATTCTCAAGAAGATTGGTGACCAGCAATCCGACAAGACCCTGTCCCATGACGAGAACCCGG
>JAUIHU010000585.1 GCA_030432175.1 Verrucomicrobiia bacterium
CTTTCGAGTTATTTTACCATCCAGAAAATTCGGATCCATGCTGACGACTTCATGTTGAACCTGAATGGGTATCTCCGGCTTTGGAACTCTCCCATAAATCAAATTACCAAAAAGTCCAAGAATTTCAGGTCGACGTTTCTCCATCCATTCTTCCGCAGTCGAAATTGTGTCCCCGCTATACGTTGTCAGCAACGGAGGTAAGTCATAGTGAGGAATTTTGGTTTCATCATAATTGACATCCGCAACATATTCCTTTGCTTCTCTGCTTTGAACAAACAACACACCTGTCAGAAGCATTGTTCCTGACATTAACCAGCAATGTAATTTCATAGATGGCCCTTAATGTATTCAATGACGACCAGAAATACAATCCGGGGTGTGTGATTAAATTTGGGTAGCATCCTGGGAACGCTGAGCCCCAGCTCGGCGAGTGGAGTCAACATAAGAAGTAGGTGGAAACGGAAATCAGCCACCTTCTTTCAATCGCGCCCCAATCCGGGATTCTATGAATCCAAACCTTGAACTTCACCAAATTTTCCCAGACTATGGCTTATTGTGATCCCCATCCTCTCAGTTCTAGTTTTCATCCTGAGCGCAATTACCAGCTCCGGACACGATGCAGGCGCTTCGCCACATCCGATTGATCAACTGATCTCAACCCGACTCAACGAAACAGGTTTCTCACCCAGCCCCCAAGCCACTCCGCGTGAACAAATCCGCCGCGCTTACTTTGATCTGATCGGACTGCCACCCTCCTTCGAAGAGGTTCAGGCGTTTGAAAACGATCCAACTGATGAAAACTGGGAACGCATTCTTACTGATCTGTTAAATCGCCCTCAGTTCGGCGAACGTCAGGCCAGCGCCTGGCTGGATCTGGTCCGCTTTGCTGAAACGAACGGCTACGAGCGCGATGGACCCAAACCTGAAGCATGGCGCTACAGGGATTATGTGATTCGATCGTTCAACGAAAACAAACCGTACGATCAGTTCATCAAGGAACAACTCGCCGGGGATCTGATTTATCCGGAATCCAATGAAGCGCTGATTGCCACCGGATTCTACCGGCTACACATTTACGACGACGAACCGGACAACACCCTTCAGGCCGACTACGATATTTATGATGATATTCTTTCCACGATTGGTTCCGGCTTTCTCGGAATGACGATCAGCTGCGCTCGTTGTCATGACCACAAGTTTGATCCGATCTCCCAAACTGAATACTACCAGCTCCTGGACTTCATCCATCGCATTGAACCCTACGGCAAACCTCACACCGGAGGAGGATCCCGGCCTTTGGGACAGATCACTCAACCGCTTCCCAAAACAAACGCAGGCGATTCACCCATCCATGTGCTTGCCATTTCGGATCGCGCAGATGCTGACAGGATTGAAACCCGAAGATTGCGCCGAGGAGATCCCAGCCTTCCTCAAGAAATCACACCCGCCAGCTTCCCGGGATTTCTGAATCAGGAATCCACGAGTACGCCGCTCGTCCCTTCTGAAGAAGAGAATCATCGAATCACTCTTGCAAAATGGATCGCCAGCCCATCCAATCCGAGAACAGCCCGGGTCATTGCCAACCGCATCTGGCAATCTCACTTCGGACGCGGAATTATTGAAACTACAAATGACTTTGGCAAGGCTGGGACGGGAGCAACACATCCAGAGTTATTGGAACATCTCGCCGGCAAACTGATTCAGAACGAATGGCGCCTCAAGGACCTGCATTTCCATATCATGACCAGTCGAACATACCGTCAGTCTTCCCGGGCCCCGCAGTCCGTCGCCCTTCGGCAAGATCCATCCAATCACTTATGGTGGCGTCAGGAAATGCGACGCATGGACGCCGAGGTCATTCGGGATTCGATGCTGGCCTTTAGTGGAGATCTGAACTTGAAAAGCTTTGGACCCAGTGTCTACCCGGCGCTCCCAGTTGAAGTCCACCAAACGCAGGACAGTGTCCGAAAAGGGTGGGGCGAAAGTCCAGTTGAAGAGCAAAACCGTCGCAGCGTTTACATTTACGCCAAACGAGCTTTACCACTTCCATTTCTCGAAAGCTTCGATGCCGGACCATTCGCCTTTTCCATGGGCAAACGACCCGTCACAACGGTGGCTCCACAAGCGTTGACTTTGCTGAATTCTGAGTTCATGCAGGAACGAGCAGAGCGCTTGGCGGAACGGGTTTCCTGTCTGGAGGAAGTATTTCAAATCGTTTGGCAACGAGATCCGACATTGGATGAGATCCGGGCTTCACAAAATTTCCTGCAGTCGCAGAAAGAAAAAATCTCTGCTGCAGGAGAATCGTACACGGATTCTGAAAGGAAAGCCTTAACACAATTTTGCCTGACGATACTCAATGCCAATGAAACTATCCTGATTGATTAATAAATTAATTAACAAAGAGACACCACACTGACCTCATTCTCTCAACTCATTCTGATTTATTGTTATGGACGATAGCTTTTATTCTCCTGATTTGACCATGGAACGTCGATTGGATTTCATTGATCCAAAGCTTCCTCTGGTTATTGCTGTAGAAACACAAAATTCTTATGCCATGTACAGGAGCTGGAGTTGGTTCTACGGCGATGGAAATTCTGTAGAAATTCACTCTGCAGAATGGATCAACGGATTCATGACGCACCGTTCATCAGTTCCTTACAAGAATTTCGCGCGCTATTTTAAGTCGATCAAATTTTTTGAGTTAGGGAATATCACTGAAGCAGTCATGGACGGAACCGAAGTCATGATTGGCGCGCGGTTTGAAAACAAGTTTCATCAAATCCGCTTATATCCGAGTCGATCTTCACTGAAGAAAACACCTCCCCAATACCGCCTGCTGAATTACCTGGAAAAACTGACTCATATTCCACGCGACGAGTGACCCGATTGATAAATATAGAATTCTCCTAGATCCATATCATATGCCTTCTCCAAACAAATTTTTTGATCTTCCCTCCATCTCCCGACGAAGATTCCTTCACTGGTTGGGAGCCGGCTTTGGTTCGCTCGCATTGGAAGGCATGCTGCAATCAGAAACGCCTGCGGCAAATCCTGTCCCGCATCTGGCGCCGAAAGCCAAGTCGTGCATTTTCCTTTTCATGTTTGGCGGTCCATCCCAACTGGATTTGTTGGATTACAAGCCGGAACTCCAAAAGCGCGACGGGCAAACCTACCAGAACGAGTTCCGGCGCAACACCCTGACCGAAGCCAAACTTCAGGCCAGTCGCCGCACTTTCCAACGCCATGGCCAATCCGGTCTCTGGTGTTCCGGTGCGCTCCCCAACCTCGCCCGCCACATGGATAAACTGGCGGTGATTCATTCTCTCCAAAGTGACTCCTTCGCTCACGGATCGGCCCTGCTGAACATGAACACCGGACGCGCCATTCAGGGTCACCCTTCAGTGGGTTCCTGGGTCAATTACGGGCTGGGCAGCCTGAATCAGAAT